>JBDHSS010000005.1:0-26521 GCA_039808205.1 Paracoccaceae bacterium
AGGAGTGACATGATGCATGCCATCCAAGCGCGTTTCGCCGACCTCTTGCGGCGCAATGCCGACGACGAAGCGCCGACGCCCTTGCTGACTGCGCCGCTCGCCGGCCGCCTCGCCGAGCGGATCGACGGCATCCGCCTGTTCGCCCATGGCTATCCGCTGCTGACCAACCTGACGCACGGGCGGGTCAGGCCGTCCGATCTCCTCGACTTCGCCTATCGCCACGAGCTGCACGGCCTCTGCCTGCACGTGCTCGACGGCGAGGAAAGCAGCCTGTCGCGGATGACCGCGGACGAGCTCCGGGCGTTCGGAGAGAAGGCCGAGGCGCTCGGGCTCGACGTGCACCTCGAGATCAGCAGCACGCTTCGCGCCGAGGTTGACCGAGCGGTCGAGATCGCCCGCACCGTCGGCTGCCGCAACATCCGGGTCTATTCCCGCTACGAGGGGATGCTGTCGACGGTCATGACGATGATCGAGGCCGACTTGCGCTATCTCGGCGAGCTCGCCGACGCCCATGACCTGAACTTCGACTTCGAGCAGCACGAGGAGCTCAAGAGTTTCGAGATCGCGCAGCTCCTGCGCCGGGTCGGCAACCCGCGGCTGAACGCGCTCTTTGACTTCGGCAACATGGTGAACGCCGGCGAGCGGCCGCTGCCGGCCTTGCGCGCGCTCGCCCCCTACATCCGCCAGGTGCACCTCAAGGGGGTGCGCATCGTCCCGGAGCAGAACGGCTGCGGCCACTACGGCGTGCTACAGGGGAGCCCCGAGGACGACCTGCCCGACGCGCGGCTGCTGTTCGAGCTCCTGATGCTCGGGCAGGAGGAGCCGCAGGTGATCGCCTTCGCGCTCGAGCAGGAGAACCACTACGTGGCACCCGCCTTCCGGCAGGCGGACGAGGCCAAGGATCCGTTCATTCCGTATCGCGAGATGAGCGAGACCCACCTGCCGCCGGGCTACTCGCTCGAGCGGATGATCGCCGACGAGCATCGCTGGGTGGAGAACCAGCTCCGCCATGTGCGCGGCCTCCTCGGCGAGATGCGCGTCCTCGCGGGCCTGGTGCTGGCCGAGGCCGGCATCGCCGAGGGCGCCGGCGCGCCGCGGCTGCTGACCGCCTGACACACACATACACACAAGAAATCATGGAGGAACTGTCATGACAAACGCGACCAGGGCCAAGTGGCTCCGGTTTCTCGTCCTCGTGCTCGGCGGCGGGACGGTCTACAAGCTCGCGAACCTGAAGGATGCGTTCTACGTGCCCATGCAGGAGAACATGGGGCTGACGCACACCGAGATCGGCACGCTGCTCAGCGTCAATGCCATCGTCGCCACGCTCCTCTTCGTCGCCGGCGGCTTTCTCGCCGACCGCTACGAGCCGCGGCGGCTGATCCCGGTCGGCTTGACCGGCGCCGGCCTTCTCGGCCTCTACATGGCGACGTTTCCGCCGTTCGGGGCGATGGTGATCGTCTTCGGCCTGCTCGCCATCTGTGCGGACTGCTTCTTCTTTCCGTCGCTGCTCAAGGCGATCCGCAACCTCGGCGATGACGACGAGCAGGGCCGGATGTTCGGCTTCCTCGAAGGCGGCCGCGGCGTCATCGACACGGTGGTCGCGTTCGCAGCACTGGGCGTCTTCGTGGCGATGGGCTCGGGCACCGTCGGGCTGAAGTCGGCGATCCTGTTCTACTCGGCGATCAACATCGCCGCGGGCCTGCTCACCTGGTTCCTGCTCAGGGACGGCAAGGCGACGAGCGGCAGCGCCAAGGAGCCGGTCGGCCTGGCGGGCCTCGCAGAGGCGGCGCGGGTGCCGGGCATCTGGCTGGTCAGCCTCAACGTCTTCATGGTCTACATCGTCTACTGCGGACTGACCTACTTCATTCCCTACCTCAAGGACATGTACCAGCTGCCGGTCGCGCTGGTCGGCGCCTACGGGATCATCAACCAGTACTTCCTCAAGGTCCTGGGCGGCCCCGCCGGCGGCTTCATGTCCGACAAGAAGTTCAAGAGCTCGAGCCGCTACCTGAAGTGGGCGTTCGTCGCCCTCCTGCCGGTGATGGGCGTGATCCTCGCCTTGCCGACGGGCGCGGGCTTCATCTTCCCCGCGATGGCCGCCACCCTGTCGTTCGCCTTCATCGTCTTCACCATGCGGGGCGTCTTCTGGGCGCCGATGAGCGAGGTCGGGATCCCGTCGCGCATCACCGGCTCCGCCTTCGGCATCGGCTGCCTGATCGGCTATGCGCCCGGCATGTTCGCCTACGTGATCTACGGGTCGATCCTCGACCGCTTCCCCGGCCAGCAGGGCTACACCTACGTGTTCGGGCTGATGAGTGTCCTCGCGGTGATCGGCTTCCTGGTGGCGAGCGTGCTGCATCGCACGGTGAGCGGCGGCCGGAGCGTCGGAGCGGTGGCCGCGTCCCAGGCATGAGCGTACCTGACCCTCGGGTGCCCGAGGCTCCCTTGCCGGCGGCGGTTCTCCGCCGCCGGTCTCGTCTGCGCCGGCAGCCTCACTCGGCGATGGTCTTGCCCGGCACGGCCTGCAGGGCGGCGGTGTGTTCCACCGCGCCCTCGCGCCGGGTGCCGGGAAGGATCTCGAAGCGCGGATCGAAGTCGACCATGGTGGCGGCGAGCTTCGCCAGCACGCTCGCGTCGCCCTCCGCCTTCGCCGTGCCGTCGGCGATCTGCGCCTCCAGCGTCCTCGCGCCCATCATCGTCTGCTCGAGGTCGGCGCGGTCGATGGTGAGCGTCAGGTCGGCCGCCTCGGCCTGGAAGCCCTTGATGTTGGTCAGCGTCGCGTTCTCGAGCTCGATGATGAAGGTCTCGCCGGTGTCGGGCGTCACCAGGTTTATGGTGAAGCGCAGGCCCTCGGCCTTGCGGCTGTCCATCCGGATGCCGAGGAAGTTCAGGAACAGCTCGGTCGACATCGCCCGAATCACGTCGGGGCTCGACGAGCTCGCCGCCTCGCCCTGCGAGATGCCCGAGCGCAGCTCGTAGGCGCCATTGAGGAAGCTGTTGCGCAGGCCCGGGTTCTCCTGCTGATAGCCGATCTGCTCGAAGAGATCGGCGAGCAGATCCCGCGCCTCGTCGTTCTCCGGCTCCGCCTGGACGAGCTTGTTCACGATCTCGACCGCGAGCAGGTACTTGCCCGCATCGTGCAGCGCGCGCCCACGGGCGATGATCGCGGCGCTGCCGCCCATCATCTCGACGTAGAGCGGCGCGGACTCCTCCGGCGACAGCGGGATCAGCGTCGCCGGGTTGCAGTCCCAGAAGCCGAGATAGCGCTGGATCACGCCGCGGGCGTTGTGCTGCGGCGAGCCGTGGTAGCCGCGGCAGTCCCACTTGGCCTGCAGCCCCTTCGGCACCTCGTACACGTTGTGGATCTGGTTGATCGTAACGCCCTGGTTGGCGAGGTGCAGCACCTGGTTGTTCATGTTGGCGTAGAGGTCGCGCTGGCCGCGCAGGATCTCCTGGATGCGCGCGTTGCCCCAGCGCGGCCAGTGGTGCGAGGCGAACATCACCTCGGCCTTTAGCCCGAAGCGATAGAGCGCGTCGGCGATATACTTCGACCAGGCGAGCGGGTCGCGCACCTGCGCGCCGCGCAGCGTGTAGATGTTGTGCAGCGTCGCGGTGACGTTCTCCGCCATCCAGAGCGCCTTCATCCCGGGGATCCAGGTGTTCATCTCCCGCGGCGCCTCGGTGTTCGGCGTGTTGTGGAAGACCATCCGCACGCCGTCGACCTCAAGCTCCTCGATCGGCTCGCTGACGAGCCGGGTCGGCGCGATCAACCCGCTCGCGCCCGCCGAGACCCGCGGCCCGAGGCCCTGGCCGACGTAGCCGTGCGGCGCGGCGGGCAGCAGCAGGCCGTACTGGTAGAAGAGCCGGCGGTTCATCGCGTTGCCGGCGTAGACGTTCTCGGAGACGGTGAAGTCCATGAAGTCGACCGGCGCGATCACCGGCACCTTGCCCGAACGGACGTCGGCCTCGTCGAGGATGCCCCGCACCCCGCCCCAGTGGTCGCCATGGGTGTGCGAATAGATCACCGCCGAGATCGGCAGCCCCTCGCCCTTGTGCGCCTGGAAGAGCGTCCACGCCGCGCGCGCCGTCTCGTTGGAGACGAGCGGATCGAAGACGATCCAGCCGGTCTTGCCGCGGACGAAGCTGATGTCGGAGAGATCGAAGCCGCGCACCTGGTAGATGCCGGGGATCACCTCGTAGAGGCCGTAATTGTTGTTGAGCCGCGAGATGCGGTGCAGCGACGGGTGGATCGAGTCGAACTCCGCCTTTTGGTCGAGAAACTGGAAGCTCGCCATGTCCCAGGCGGCGTGGCCGGCGTCCGCCGGGATCACCATCTCGGCCATCGGCGCCACGAGCCCGCGCGCCTGCTCGTCGAAGTCGCGGGCATCGTCGAAGGGCAGCGTCGCGCGCGCGGCCTCCAGGATCGCCATCGTGTGCTGCGACGGCGCCTTGCCCTTGGGGTGGAAGTGTCCGGATGCCGGGGCGGGCTGCGCCCACGCCCGCGTCGGCTCGCCCAAGAGGCCGCCGGCGAGCGACAACGCCGCGCCCGCCGCCGGAACGGCGCTCAGGAATTCCCGTCGTGTGGTCATCGATCGTTGCCCCGCTTCCACGGCCAGGCCGTCCGCGCCGGAAGGGAACTCGGCCTGCGGGGGCCTGGATCTGGCGGACACCGTGACCTGCGGCCCGTCGGACCGCAAGAGCGACATCGCCGCGCGGGCGATGCGTCGGGAGCCGCGGCCGGCCGAGGCCCGGCGCGTTGACGGCTTCTTAAACCGGCGTTGCGATGGATGCGCCGGACGGACCCCCCTGGAAGGAATGAGCATGGGAATCTCCTCGTCGCTGAACGCCGGCGTGTCCGGCCTCAACGCGAACGCCAACAAGCTCGCGACGATCTCCGACAACATCGCGAACTCGCAGACCTACGGCTACAAGCGCGCCGACGTGGACTTCTCCTCGATGACCGTCTCCGACAACCGCGCGCCGAACACCGTCGGCGGCGGGCGCTGGTTCACCGCCGGCGGGGTGCGCACGAATGCGATCTGGGACATCGAGGGCAAGGGCGCGCTGACGACGACGTCGAGCTCGACCGACATCGCCATCGCCGGGCGCGGCATGCTGCCGGTGACGACGCTCGCCTCGGTCGGCTCGAACGGGCAGGATCTTCCGTTCATGCTGACGAGCACCGGGTCGTTCCTGCCCGATGCCGACGGCTACCTGCGCACGCCTTCGGGGCTGGTGCTGATGGGCTGGGCGGCCAACCCCGACGGCACGATCCCGGCGCAGCCGCGCGACAGCGCCGCGGGCCTGGTGCCGGTGCAGATCAACCGCTCGGGCGTGGCGGCGGCGCCGACGACCACGATCGGGCTCAATGCCAACCTGCCGGCGACCGAGACCCAGGCCGGCGCCAGCGGCGGGGCGCAGCCGGTGACGGTCGAATACTTCGACAACCTCGGCTCGTCGCAGACGCTGAGCTTCACCTTCACGCCGACCGTGGCGGCGGCGGGGTCGCCGCAGACCAACACCTGGACGCTCGACATCGTCGACCAGGCCTCGGGGCTTTCGGGCGGCAGCTACCAGATCGTCTTCAGCGACACGCCGCCGAACGCCGGTGCGCCGAGCGCGATCACCCAGACTGCCGCCGGCACGCCGCCGCTCTCGACGAGCTATAACGCAGGGACCGGCGACATCACGCTCAACCTCGGCAGCCAGTCGATCGCGGTCGGCGTCGGCTCGACCAGCGGCGGGCCGCAGCACCTGAGCCAGCTCTCCTCGACCTTCTCCTCGGTCGGCGTCACCAAGGACGGCGCCGGCGCCGGCACGTTCACCGGGCTCTCGATCGACGAGAAGGGGATGCTGGCCGCCAGCTACTCGAGCGGCGTCACGCGGGTGATCTACCAGATCCCGGTCGCCGACGTGCCGAACCCCAACGGCCTGACGGTGCTCGACAACCAGACCTTCGCGGTGTCGCGCAACTCGGGCTCGCTCTACCTCTGGGACTCGGGCGCAGGTCCGACCGGCGAGATCAAGGGCTTTGCCCGCGAGCAGTCCACGACCGACATCGCCGACGAGCTGACGCAGCTGATCCAGACCCAGCGCGCCTACTCGTCCAACGCCAAGATCATCCAGACCGTCGACGAGATGCTGCAGGAAACCACCAACCTGAAGCGCTGACGGCGCGCCCCCGCGCCAGACCGCCGCCGCCGCGGCAGAGAGGACCGCCCATGAGCATCGCGAGCGCGCTCAACAGCGCCGCCTCGGGCCTCGCCGCCTCGGCGCGGCTGGCCGACACCATCTCGAACAACGTGGCGAACGCCATGACCGCGGGCTACGCCAAGCGCACGACGGAGCTCTCCTCGCTCACGCTCGACGGCTACGGCTCGGGCGTGCGGGTCACGGCGACGACGCGCGCCGAGAACGCGAGCCTGACTGCCGAGCGGCGCGCCATGGACGCCGCGCTCGGCGCGACCGGCGCGCGCTCCGACGCCTACGAGCGCATCGCGACGGCGCTCGGCGACAGCGACAGCGACACGGGCCTCACGGCGCTCGCGACCGGGCTCGAGACGGCGCTCATGACGGCGACGGCGACGCCGAGCTCGACCACCACGCTCGCGGCGGCGGTCGAGGGCGCCAAGGCGCTGGCAGGTGCCGTCAACCGCGTGTCCGACGCCACCGCCCAGCTGCGCAGCGAGGCGGACGCCGAGATCGGCCGGCAGGTCGATGCGGTCAACACGGCCCTCGGGGCCATCGACGAGATCAACCGCAAGATCGCGAGCCTCGCGCCGCAGGGCGTCGACACCACCGGCCTGCAGGACGAGCGCGGCCGGCTGATCGACGGCATCGCCTCGGTCGTGCCGCTGCGCGTGGTGAAGCGCGACGGCGGACAGGTCGCGCTCTACAGCGCCAACGGCGGGGCGCTGCTCGACGGGCGGATCTACGCGCTGGCCTTCACGCCGGCGGTGAACGGCGTCACCGCCGACATGAGCGTCGGCGCCGGGCTCTCCGGGCTGATGCAGGACCAGGGCGCCCTGACCGGCCCGGTCGCGGTCGGCGCCGGAACCGGCAGCGGGCGGTTCGACGGCGGCACGCTCGGCGCGCTCTTCGAGCTGCGCGACCGCATCGTGCCCGAGGTCTCGGCCGAGATCGACCGCTACGCGGGCGACCTCATCGCGCGGTTCACCACGCTAATGCCGGCCACGTCGCTCGATGCCTCCGGCAACGGCCTCTTCGTCGACGCAGGCACGGGTGGCGCCGGGCTCGCCGGGCGGCTCGCAGTCAACGCCGCGGTCGATCCCTCGGCCGGCGGTGCGGTCTGGCGGCTGCGCGACGGGCTCGGCGCCGCGGCGCAGGGCGCGGTCGGCGACGGCACCACGCTGCAGGCGCTCTCCGACGCCATGGTGGCCGCGCGGGCGCCCGCGGGCTTCGTCTCGACCTCGACGAGCGGCGGCGCCGCGGCGCTCGCGTCCGAGATCACCAGCTTCTTCGCGGCCCGCGGCGCGCGCAGCGACGAGGATCGCGCCTACCTCACGGCGCGGCAGTCCTCGCTGGCCGAGGAGGAGACCCACGAGCTCGGCGTCGACACCGATGCCGAGCTCGAGGCGCTGACCCTGGTGGAGCACGCCTATGCCGCGAATGCGCGCGTGCTCTCGGTGATCGACGAGCTGATGAAGCTCCTGCTGGAGGGATGATGCGATGCGCGTGAACGGAGGCTCGGATCTCGCCCGCCTGCAGGTGCAGCAGCGGCAGGCGCTCGCCACCCGCAGCCGGCTCGACATCGCCGCTGAGGAGATGACGAGCGGCCAGCGCGCCGATCGGGTGGCCGCGACCGGCGGCAACCTGACGAGGCTTACCTCGCTCGAGCGGTCGCTGGCGCGGAACGCCAGCTTCAGCGCGACGCTGTCGCTGACCGAGACGCGGCTCGACACCATGCAGGCGTCGCTCGGCGCCATCTCCGCCCGGACGAGCGCGCTCGCCGTCGGGCTGACCGACGCCGCGGGCAAGGGCGACGTCAGTGCCGCGATGCTGCAGGCCAAGGCCGCGCGCGTGGCCTTCACCGACGCGGTGGCCAAGCTCAACGTCGAGGTCGGAGGCCAGTCGCTCTTTGCCGGCGCCGCCACCGACCGGCCGGCGCTGGCCGGAGCCGATGCGATGCTCGCCGACCTCGACGCGCTGGCTGCCGGGGCGGCCACCGCCGCCGACGCGAGCGCGGCGATCGACGCCTGGTTTGCGCGCCCGGGTGGCGGCTTCTTCGCCACCGGGTATCTCGGCTCGACCACGCCGCTGACCGCCGTCGACATCGGCGAGGGCGAGCGGCTCGACGCCGGCGTCACCGCCGACGCCGACCGGCTGATCGCGGTCTTGAAGGCCCAGGCGAAGGCGGCGGTGGTGGCGGGCGGCGCCTTCGCCTCGAGCGAGCCCGACCGGCTGGCGCTCGTCGCCACCGCGGGCCGCGAGATGCTGGTGGCGAGCGAGGGCATTCTCGCGCTCTCCGCCGAGGTCGGCTTCAACCAGGAGACGGTTGCGACCGCCAAGGCGGCTCGCACCGCCGAGAACGACACGCTGTCGAAGGCGCGCGTCGCCATCATCGCGGCCGACCCGATGGAGGCCGCGACGAACTATCAGGCGCTCGAGACCCAGCTGCAGTCGATCTACACCCTCACCGCGCGGCTCGCGGGCCTGCACTTTCTCAATTTCATGAAATGACCGGACAGTCCTCAAGAGACGACTGGCCGGCGCGGGCGCTTCGCGCCGCCGGTTTCGTGCTGGCTCTCGTCGTCATCTGGTTCGCCGGCCTCGCCGCCCCCGGCCTCGCCTCGCCCGCGCGCATCAAGGATCTCGTCGACGTCGACGGGGTGCGCGGCAACGACCTGCTCGGCTATGGCCTGGTGGTCGGGCTCAACAACACCGGCGACAGCTTGCGCAACTCGCCGTTCACCGAGGACGCGATCGTCAACCTGCTGGAGCGCCTCGGCGTCAACGTCACCGGCGAGCAGATCCGGGCGCGCAACGTCGCGGCGGTGCTGGTCACCGCGACCTTGCCGCCGTTCGCGCGCGCCGGCAGCCAGGTCGACGTGACGGTGTCGGCGATCGGCGACGCGAAGAGCCTGCTCGGCGGCACGCTGGTGATGACGCCGCTCAACGCCGCCGACGGGCAGATCTACGCGGTGGCGCAGGGCTCGATCATCGCCGGCGGCATCACCGCGCAGGGACAGGCCGAGACGGTGACGCAGGGGGTGCCGACGGCCGGGCTCATTCCGGCGGGCGCGCGCGTCGAGCGCGAGGTCTCGTTCGACTTTACCCAGGTCCGTGACATGCGGCTCGCGCTCAGGAATCCCGACTTCACCACGGCGGCGCGGATCGAGGCGGTCATCAACCGCGACCTCGGCGCGCGCATCGCCCACATGCTCGATTCGGGCACCGTGCGGCTCGACCTCGCCGGCGTCGGCGTTGACGAGCCGGCGCGGCTGATGGCGCAGATCGAGAACCTCGAGGTGCAGACCTCGACCAAGGCGCGCGTCGTCGTCGACCAGCGCTCGGGGACGATCATCCTCGGCTCGGACGTGCGCATCAGCCGGGTCGCGGTGACGCAGGGCAACTTGACGCTCCGAGTCGAGGAGCAGCCGCTGGTGGTGCAGCCGAACCCGTTCGCCGACGGCCAGACCGTGGTGATCCCGCGCACCGACGCCCAGATCCAGGAGGATCCGGGCACCGGGCTGGCCATCGTCGACAACTCGGTGTCGCTGCCCGAGGTGGTCGCCGGGCTGAACGCCCTCGGCGTGTCGGCGCGCGACATGATCGACATCCTGAAGTCGATCAAGGCGGCCGGCGCGCTGCACGCGGAGTTCGTCGTGCAATAGCGGCTTGCCGCGGCGGGCGGCGAATGCGAACATAGACAGAACATCCGTTCGCCCGCCCGCCATGATCGAGACCCGCCACGCCACCCTTCCGATCGAGCTCGCCCCAGGCGCCAGCTTCGCCCGCGCGCGGGCGCACGAGATCACCGGGCCGGCGCGGGTGGCGCTGGCCTTGCTCGTCGCCGGGCGGCTGGCCGGCCCGGTGCTGTGGCTGCACCCGAGCTGGGCGGTGGAGCGGCTGATGGGCGACGGGGTGCGGCGGTTTCTCGATCCGGCGCGGCTGATCCTCGGGCGCGGCCGGAGTGCCGTGGATCTGCTGTGGGCGGCGGAGGAGGGGCTGCGCAGCGGCGCGATGCCGCTCGTTGTCGCCGAGCTGCCGGCGGTGCCCGGCCTGACCGCGGTGCGGCGGCTGCATCTCGCGGCGGAGGCGGGGGCGGAGGCGGGGGCGGAGGCGGGGGCGGAGACCGGCGAGGCGCCGCTCGCGCTGCTGCTCACGCCCGATCCGGGCGGCGCCCCCGGCATCGAATCGCGCTGGCGCATGGCACCGAGCCCGGGCTGGCAGCGCGACGGCCACGCCGCCTGGCAGCTCGCCCGCCTCCGCGCCCGCATGGCTCCGGAAGCGAGCTGGGAGCTGCGGATGGGCGATCTGAACGAGGGTTCCTTGCCGGCCCGGGACGTTCCTGATGGGACAAATCCGTCCGCATCCGACCTGCGTCGCGTCGAAGGCACGCCTCGTGAGCGCGGGTTTCACGCCTGCGAAATCAGCTAGCTCTGCTTCGCGCGCGCCACGATCTGCGTGGGGCTGACGAACTGGAGCGCCAGCACCAGCCAGACGAGCGTCGTCACCATGTAGACGACCGCCATCGCGTCGATCGACTGCCCCGCCCGCACGCCCGAGGCGAAGACGGCGTAGTAGAGCGACACGACGAGCGTCTGCGTGGTCGGCCCGGCGATCAGGAACGTCAGCTCGAACATCGCGATCGTCCGCACGAGGACGAGGAGCAGCGCCGCCAGCATCCCCGGTAGCAGCAGCGGGAACAGCACCCGCAGGAAGAGGCTCGTCGTCCCGGCGCCGAACACCCGCGCGGCGGCCTCGATGCGCGGGTCGATCTGCTCGACGAAGGGGATCATCACCAGCACCACGAACGGCACCGACGGCACCAGGTTGATGAGCACCGCCCCCCAGAACGTGCCGCCGAGCCCGAGCTGATAGAGCAGCGTCGCGAGCGGAATGCCATAGGTGAGCGGCGGGATCAGCAGCGGCAGGAGGAACAGGAGGATGACGAGCCGCTTGCCGGGAAAGTCCCGCCGCGCCAGCGCATAGGCGCTGGTCACGCCGACGAGCCCGGCAATGAGGACGACGGTGAAGGTGATCTCGAAGGTGACGAGCACCACGCCGCCGAGCTGGAACTCCTTCCAGGCGCTCAGGTACCAGCGCGTCGTCCACCCCGCCGGCAGCCAGGTGCCGAGCCAGCGGGTCGCGAACGAGTTGATGATGACGACCGCGATCACCGCGAGCAGGTTCAGGACGAAGAGCAGCGCGACGCCCCAGACCGCGAAGCGCCAGATCTTCGAGACGAGGCCCCGGTCGCGGATCATCGCTCAGCCCTTGGTGCCGGCGGTCGAGCCGCGATAGAAGAGCGAGCGAAGCCCGAGCACTGCGGCGACGACGAGAAGCTCGACGCCGCCCATGACGATGGCGATCGCCGAGCCGAGCGCGTGATCGTACTGCTCGAATGCCGCCTGGTAGGCCGCGATCGAGATCACCCGCGTCGGCCCGGCCGGCGCGCCGAGAAGGACGGCGGAGGGAAAGACCGCGAAGGCCTGCACGAACGACAGGCAGAACGTCACCGCAAGCCCTGGCACCAGGAGCGGCAGGAACACGTGCCAGAACCGCCGCCGCGGGCCGGCGCCGAGCGTCGCCGCGGCCTGCTCGATCGCCGGGTCGATGCCGGTCACGTAGGACAGGACCAGCAGGAAGGCGAACGGAAAGCCGGTGATGAGCAGCGAGGCGAAGACGCCCCAGTAGTTGTTGGTGAGCTTGAGCGGCGCCTCGAGGATGCCGAGCAGCACCAGCGTGTGGTTGAACCAGCCGCGCGGCCCGAGGAAGGTCAGAAGGCCGTCGGCGACGAAGACCGTGCCGAGGGTGATCGGCAAGACGAGGATCGTCGTCAAGAGCCGCTGCCGCTTCATCAGCCGCACCCGGAACGCGATCGGCACCGCGAGCGCCAGGTTGACGATCGTCACCGGTATGGCGAGCCAGAGCGTCGCCGCGATCGTGCGCGCCTGGAACGGGTCGCCGAAGAAGCTCGCATAGTTGCGATACCACGGGCCTTCCGCGGGACTCAGCGAATCGACCAGCCCGTAGGCGAACGGATAGATGAAGAGCCCGAGCATCAGGAGCACGCCCGGCAGCACCAGGAGCGTCGTCGCGTCGATGCCGCGCGCGGCGAGGCGGGTGCGGAACGGGATCCCGCCGCTCACGTCGGGCCGCCGCGAAAGACCAGCGCGCTCCCCGGCGTCGGCTGCAGCGCGACGGCGGTCGCGCGCGGAATCGCCCGGTCGGCGCGGAAGTAGAGCGGCGTGCCGTCGGCGGCGTGCGCCAGCCCGAAGTAGGCGCGGCCGCGGTACTCCATGCTGTCGACGGTCGCGGCGAGGCCGGAGCCCGCGACCGCGACCAGATCCTCGGGCCGCACCGCGATCACCGCCGCGTCGCCGACGCCGAGCGGCACGCGCATCAGCGCCGCGAGCCGCGTGCCGCCGACGTCGACCTGCGCCTCGTCCCCCGCCACCGCGACCACCCGGCCGGGAATGCGGGTGCGGAAGCCCATGAAGTCGGCCACCGCCGAGTTGACCGGCCGCTGGTAGAGGTCTTGCGGCGAGCCGGTCTGCTCGATGTGCCCCTGGCTCATCACCACGATGCGGTCGGCCATCGACAGGGCCTCGTCCTGGTCGTGGGTCACGTAGATCGTCGTCGAGCCGATCTGGTCGTGGATGCCGCGGATCTCGGCCCGCATCTCCAGCCGGAGCTTGGCATCGAGGTTCGAGAGCGGCTCGTCCATCAGCACGACGGGCGGCCGGATCACCACCGCGCGGGCGATCGCCACCCGCTGCTGCTGGCCGCCGGAGAGCTGGCCGGGCAGCTTCTCGATCTGCGATTCGAGCCGCACCAGCGCCAGCGCCTCGCGGATGCGCCGGTCGGCGTCGGGGCCCTTGATGCCCTGCATCGTCAGGCCGAAGCCGACGTTCCGGTGCACGGTCATGTGCGGGAAAAGCGCATAGCTCTGGAACACCATGCCGAAGCCGCGCTTCTCGGGCTCGAGCTGGTCGATGCGCCGCGCGCCCAGCCGAATCTCGCCGTCGGTCAGCGCGAGAAGGCCGGCGATGCAGTTGAGCGCGGTCGACTTGCCGCAGCCGGACGGCCCGAGGAGCGCGATGAACTCGCCCGGCTCGATCGCGAGATCGATGCCGTCGAGCGCGTTGTAGGTGCCGAACGAGCGGCGCAGCCCGACGAGCTCGAGCCGCGCGTCGCTCCGTGCCTGGGTCGCCGTGGCCAATCCGGGTGTCCTCGGGAGGGAAAGGGGGCCGGCACGCCGGTGCCGGCCGGGAGAGGGGCTCAGCCCTTCTTGGCGCCGATCTTCTCGTCCCAGATTCGGAACGCCTCGACGAGCTGCTGTGCGGCAAGCGGCACCTCGAGCGGGTTGTCGGCGATCCACTCCTCGTATTCGGGCCGGCCGAACTCCTTGATGATGTCCTGGCTCTCCTGCGGCGCCATGTCGAGCGTCACGTCCTTGACCGCCGGGCCGGGGTAGAAATAGCCGGCGTCGTAGGAGATCGCCTGCTGCTTCGGCTGCAGGATGAAGTTCAGGACGTCGACGAGGACGGCGACCTTCTCCTCGGGCACGCCCTTCGGTATCACCGCGTAGTGCGCATCGGTCACCCAGTGGAAGCCCTCGATCCGGCCGACAGCGGCCTCCGCGGGGACGATGCCGAGCGCGCGCGGGTTGATGTCCCAGCCGGTCGTCGAGACGATGATGTCGCGGGTGCCCTCGCCGAGCTCCTTCATGGTGACGCCGGTGCCGGTCGGGTAATACTCGATGTACTGCCCGAGCTCCTCGAGGTAGGCCCAGGTCTTTTCCCAGCCGTTGACCGGGTCCATCGGATCCTTGTCGCCGAGGATGTAGGGCAGCCCCATCAGGAAGGTGCGGCCCGGGCCGGAGTTGGCCGGGCGGGCGTAGAGGAACTTGTTCGGGTTGGCCTTGGCCCAGTCGAGCAGCTCCTGCGCGGTCTTCGGCGGGTTCGGCACCACGTCGGGCATGAACTCGATCAGCGGCCCGGACGGATAGTAGGAGATCACGACGCCCTGGTCCTTGGCGAGCGCCTGCATCTTCAGCGCCTGCGGCAGCAGCACGTCGTCGAGCTTCGGCAGATCCGCCATCAAGGGCGTGAAGTCGGTCCAGAGGCCCTGGTCGATGCCGGCCGACAGCGCGTCGGTGCCGGTGAGCACCAGGTCGATGTCGACCTTGCCCGCCGCCTGCTGCGCCTTGATCTTGGCGGGCAGCTCCGGCGCGGGCGCCTTGGTGAAGGCGAAGCTCCCGACCCAGTCGGGCTTCTCCTTCGCGTAGTTCTCGAACATGCCCTGGGTCAGCGCCAGGTTGCCCGCGACGTCGGCGATGGTGATCGTCACCGGTGCCGCCGGCTTTGCCGGCGCCGCCCAGCCGCGCGGGGCGATCAGGCCGACGGCGGCGATCCCCGCCGCGCCCCCCACGAACCTGCGTCGAGACACGCGCGTCATTCGAACCTCCCTCTTTCGTTGTCCGAGGTGGTAGACTGCCATTCCACGCCGAGTCAAGAATTCCCGCGCCGAGCGGCGGAAAACCGTGAGAGTTCTCGGATAGCTTGGTTTCGGAGTGCGGCATGGTTGACCGCGACTGCTCGCTACCATACGAGTGTCGAAGCACAGCGGTCCATTCAGGAGAGGGAGCGGTGCGACATCCCGTCCCGACCCCGAACGCGTCGCCACGATCGCCGACGGACCGCAGGCCGGCGGAGCCCGGCCGGATCTCGCCCGACGAGGCCGCGGCGCCGCAGATCTACCGGCTTGTGCGCGACCGGATCGTCGCCATGCGGCTGATGCCCGGCGAGCGCATCTCCGAGGCCGAGGTGGCCAAGGGGCTCCTGGTCAGTCGCCAGCCGGTCCGCGAGGCGTTCATCAAGCTGAGCGAGGACGGCCTCGTCGAGATCCGTCCGCAGCGCGGCACCTTCGTGCGGCGGATCTCGCGGCAGGCGGTGATGGAGGCGCGCTTCGTGCGCGAGGCGATCGAGGCCGACATCGTCCGGCTGGTGGCGGCGGACCCGTCGCCGGCGCTGGTCGCGTCGCTGCGGGAGCAGATGGCCGAGCAGGTGGCGTTCCACGACGCGGATTCGCGCGGCTTCACCGCGCTCGACGAGCGCTTCCACCAGTCGCTCGCCGAGGCGATCGACAAGCCGTTCGCCTGGCGGGTGGTGCGCGACATCAAGCTGCAGATGGACCGGGTGCGCCACCTGGCGCTGATGCGCTTCCCGAAGGAGCGGCTGGTCGAGCAGCACCGCGAGATCGTGGACGCGGTGGCGGCGGCCGACCCCGAGCGCGCCGAGCGCGCCATGCGCCGGCACCTGCGCGAGATCCTGATCGACCTGCCCCGAATCGCCGAGGAGCACCCGGACCTGTTCCTGCCCTGACCGGCCGGCGAGCGGTCTCGGCGGCTTTCGGCCGCCGTCTTCACCGCTTCGCAAGATTCTTCTATCGCGCCCAAGTCGGGCGTTCTAGAAACGGCCGCGGGTCGCGACGCTCGTCGGCCCACGGACGCGAGTGCCATGTATCTGCCCGAAGATCACCGCCAGATGTTCGACATCCTGACCGAGCTCAGGATCTTCGCCGCCGCCAACCGGCTGACCGAGCTCGCCGAGCAGCTCGACGACGCGCTGGTGCTGCTCGTCCGCGAGCACGCCGCCGCAGCAGGCGGCAAGCCGGTGCCGGTCGCGCATGACGTCTGAGGCGTGCCGGACCATTCTTGGCACGACGGTGCCGTTGCCGGCGGATTTGGCGCGTGACAAATCCGTCCGCATCCGCCCTGCGGGGGGCGGATGCGACAAGCGCATCTGCCAGGGCGGACGCGAACGGATTGGCACCGTCGGCTGAGCTCAACCCCCTCGGCCTGCGCGCGTCCCGCGTCCAACCGACGGCCCGGCGAACGCATGCGTTCGCTCGTCGGGCCGGACTCGCTCCGGCCTGCGGCCGGAGCTTCGGTCGTTGGTGAGAGGCTTGCCAGGTCGTTCGTGTCACGAACCCCTTAAAGCCAGCCCCGCGTCTTAAAAAGCGCATACGACACCACTGCCGACAGCACCATCAGCGCCAGCGCGAACGGATAGCCCATGAGCCAGTGCAGCTCGGGCATCACCTCGAAGTTCATGCCGTAGATCGAGGCGATGAGCGTCGGCGGCAGGAAGACGACGGCCGCCACCGAGAAGATCTTGATGATGTTGTTCTGCTCGATCGAGATCATCCCGAGCGTGGCGTCGAGCAGGAAGTTCAGCTTCTGCAGAAGCGCATTGGCATGCTCGCCGAGGAAGCGGCTGTCGCGACCGGCCGACTTCAGCCGCGCCCTGCTGTCCTTGTCGGCGCCCGCGACGCCGTCGACGCTCAGGAAGGCGATCATGCGCTCGAGCGTCACCAGGCTGTCGACGGCGTCGGCGAGGATGTCGCCCTGCCGGCCGAGCCCGCGCAGGACCCCGGTGTAGTCGGGCCCGTTGCCGGGCTTCGGCGAGGGGGTGCGGAAGACCGTGCGCGACAGCGTCTCGATGTCGCGGCCCACGCCCTCGATGATGTCGGCGACCCGGTCGATCACCGTCTCGACCAGCCCCATCAAGACCGTCAGCCCGTCGGTGCAGCCGACGTCGACCCGGTCTGCGCGGGCGATGAAGGTGCGGAACGTGCGCGGCTCGTGGTAGCGCAGGGTGACGAGGCGCTGGTCCTTCAGGATGAAGGTCACCGGAGCCACCTCGGGGCTGTCGCTCTCGACGCGGGAGGGCAGGTTGGCGGTCATGAAGGCGGCGCCGTTTTCCGAGTAGATGCGGCTCGAGTCCTCGATCTCGTGCATCTCGGCCGGCGTCGGCACCTCGATGCCGAGCGCCGCCTCGATCGCACGCTCCTCGTCGCGGGTCGGATCGAGGAGGTCGATCCAGACGAGATCGCGGAGTGCCGTCTCGGGCGCGGTCACCGGGCGCAGCCTGCCGTCGGCGACGGTGTAGCCAAAGATCATCGGGTCCTCCGCGCCGGGCAAGCGGACGGCCGGCGCCGCCCGCGATTCCGCCCAACATCGCGCGAGCGCCGGGCGGTGGCCAGCCCCTGCGACGGAGCCTCAGGCCCAGCGCCAGGGGATGGTGAAGCCGCCGAGCGTCGCCAGAACCCTCGGATCGTCCCGCCCGCCGCCTCCCGGCGCCACCACGGCGACGAGGCCGAGGCGGCGATCCTCGACCACCTCCGTCACGCGCGCGGTCGCCCCGGCCGCCGCGAGCTCGGCATCGAGGACGCGGCCGATCGCCAGCGCGCGCAGCGCCGGCTTGAAGACCTTGCCGACCGCGGTCTTCGGCAGCTCGGGCAGCACCTCGAGGTGCTTCGGCACCGCGGCCGGCTCGCCGATCAGCCGCCGCGCGTGCTCGATGAGCGCCTCCGGCGTCGCCGAGCGGCCGGTCACGAGCTCGACGTAGGCCGCTGGCACCTCGCCCGAGCGCGCGTCGGGCTGGCCGATCGCGCCGACGAAGGCGACGTCGGGGTGCTGCATCAGCGCCTCCTCGATCACCGCGGGATCGATGTTGTGGCCGCCGCGGATGATGAGGTCCTTCGCCCGGCCGGTAATCCAGAGATAGCCGTCGGCATCGAGCCGGCCGAGATCGCCGGTCCGGAGGTGGCCCTCGGCCATCAGGCCTAGGTTGAGCCGCGCCTCGGTGTAGACGTCGGCGTGCGTGCCCGGGCTCCGCACGCAGATCTCGCCGACCTCGTCGACCGGGCATTCGCGCGTCACGGTGCCCTCGGCGTCGCACTTCAGGATGCGGACGCTGGTGTAGGGGAAGGGCAGGCCGACGCTGCCGATCTTGCGGTCGCCGAACGGCGGGTTGACCGACACGAGGCAGGTCGCCTCGGTCATGCCGTAGCCCTCGATCACCGTCATGCCGGTCGCCTTCTCGAAGCGGTGGAAGAGGTCGACGGGCATCGCCGCCGAGCCGCTGATCGCGAGGCGCAGGCTGGAGACGTCCGCGTCCACCGGGCGCTGCATCAGCACGGAGACGGCGGTCGGGACGGTGATGAGAAAGCTCACCCGGTAGCGTTCGACGAGCTTCCAGAAGTTCTTGAACACGCCCTCGCCGCGATAGCCCTGCGGCGTCGGCAGCACCATGGCGGCGCCCGACACCAGGCACGACATGAGGATCGGATAGGCCGCGAAGACGTGGAACAGCGGCAGCGGGCACATCAGCACGTCGGCCTCGGTGAAGGCATAGCTGGCGCCGCACCAGCCGTTGTAGAGGATGCCGCTCGCCCGGTGCTGCGCGAGCTTCGGCAGCCCCGTGGTGCCGCCGGTGTGGAAGCGCGCGCAGACGCGGTCGTCGAGCGGCTCGCTGAAGTCGAGCCCGCCGTCGCGCTGGCGCGCGAGCGCCTTGCGGAAGTCGATGACGGTCGCGCGGCCCCGCTCCGGCGCCCTCGGGCGCAAGATCGGCATCGCCCAGGCGAGGGGGCCCGACAGGTAGTGCGCGAGGTCGACCTCGAGCACCGTCGTCACGTCGGGCGCGAGCGCGACGGCGGCGGCAACCTTCTCGGCGAGGTCGCTGCGCGGAAACGGCGCGAGCGTCACCACGACGCGCGCGCCGGTCTCCTGCAGGATGTGGGCGATGTGCTCGGGGGCGAGCAGCGGGTTGATCGGCGTGACGATCCCCGCGGTGGCGCCGGCCAGGATCGTCACCACCGTCTCGATGCAGTTCGGCAGCACGAAGGCGACCGCGTCGCCGTCGTTGACGCCGAGCTCGCGAAAGAGGTTGGCCGCGCGGGTGACCTCGGCCCGGAGCGCCGACCAGCTGAGGGTGACGGCCTTGTCCTTCGGACCCGAGCGCAGCTGGAAGCTCACCGCCGGCCGGTCGCCGAACCGCGCTACCGTCTCGACCAGCTGCTCATAGAGCGAGCGGGCGCGCCAGCGCTGCTGCCACGGCATCTCCGCCTCGACCGCCCGCGTGTCCGCGAGCGTTGCAATCCGCATCAAGGCGTCCTCCTCGGCCGCGTCTCGGGGTTCCTTCGCGATACCCCGTCCGACGGCCATGCCGCAAGCCCGCGCAGGCGGGGCGGACCGAGCGCGAGCCGGCTGCCGCGGCAGCCGGTGGCGCGGCTACCGCTGCGGGCGACCGGCTGCGTCCAGCCGCGACTGGGCGGCGGCGAGGCGGGCCTCGAGCGCGTCGTAGCGGGCGTGCGCCGCCGCCTCGTCGTGGTGGGTGATTTCCTCGAGGTCGTCGTTGATCGCCTCGAGCAGGTCGCCGATGTCGTCGTGCTCGAAGTCGTCACGGGCGCCAAGGCGCGCGCGAGCCGCCGCGATCCGTGCGCCGAGCGCCTTCTGGCGCTCCGCGAGCGAGGTGGTTGCCATCCTTCCTCTCCCCCTGCCGCGGCCCTCAGCCGCCCTTCACCGTCACCTTGGCCATCCAGTCGGGATCCGACACCTCGCCGTTCGCGCCCTCGCCGCGGCGGATGCGGTCGACCACGTCCTGTCCGGCGATCACCTTGCCCACGACCGTATATTGGCCGTCGAGGTTCGGCGCCGGCGCGAACATGATGAAGAACTGGCTGTTGGCGGAGTTGGGGTCGGCCGCCCGCGCCATGCCCACGGTGCCGCGCTCGAACGGCACGGTCGAGAACTCCGCCGGCAGGTCGGGCAGCTTCGAGCCGCCGGTGCCGGCGCGGCCCTGCGGGAAGGCGGCCCTGGTGCCGAACTCGACGTCGCCGGTCTGCGCCATGAAGCCGTCGATCACCCGGTGGAACACCACGCCGTCATAGGCGCCGGACTTCGCCAGCGCCTCGATCTGGGCGACGTGCTTGGGTGCCACCTCGGGCATGAGCTCGATCTCGATCGTCCCCTTCACCGAGCCGTCGACGTCGATGACGAGGACGTCGTTCGCCTGCGCGGCCGCCGCGGAGGCGAGGATCGCCGCGGTGGCGAGGCCGAGGAGCGTGCGCTGCCTCATGCGTCGGCCGCCACGCGCACGGCGATCATCCGGTCAGGCTTTGACGGCGGCTCGCCGCGGGTGATCGCGTCGACCGCGTCCATGCCCGACGTCACCCGGCCCCAGACGGTGTACTGGCCGTTCAGGAAATGGCCATCCTTGAACATGATGAAGAACTGCGAGTTGCCGCTGTTCGGGTTCTGCGAGCGCGCCATCCCGACCACGCCCCGGTCGAACGGCAGCTTGGAGAACTCGGCTGGCAGGTCGGGCTCGGAGGAGCCGCCGGTGCCGGCGCGGCGCAGGTTGAAGCCGTCCTCCATGTCGCCGTGCTCGACGTCGCCGGTCTGGGCCATGAAGCCGTCGATCACACGGTGGAAGGCGACGTTGTCGTACTCGCCGGCGCGGGCCAGCGCCTTGATCCGCTCGACGTGCTTGGGCGCCACCTCGGGCAGCATCTCGATCACCACCTCGCCGCCGTCCTTCAGCGTGATGACGAGGGTGTTCTCGGGGTCCCTGATCTCGGCCATGGCAATTCTCCTCGTGTCGGGGCGCGATTGGGCGCGGACCCTAGGCCGGGGCTCCGGCGGCGGAAAGCCTCAAACGCGCGCCGCCTCGAACTTTTCCGCGAGGGCGCGCGCGACCGGCGCCGGCACGAAGCCGGTGATGTCGCCGCCGAGCCGGGCGATCTCCTTGACCAGCCGCGAGGCGATCGCCTGATAGTGCGCGTCGGCCATCAGGAACACCGTCTCGATCCGGTCGTTCATCGCCCGGTTCATCCCGACCATCTGGAACTCGTACTCGAAGTCCGAGACCGCGCGGAGGCCGCGGACGATGAAGCTCGCGTCCACTTCCTCGGCGCAATGGATGAGCAGGTTCTCGAACGGATGCGCGACGATCTCGGTGTTGGTTGCCAGCGCGATCGGCGCGCATTCGGTCTCGACCATGGCGACGCGCTCGTCGAGGTCGAACAGCGGGCCCTTGTCGCGGTTGATGGCGATGCCGATCACAAGCCGGTCGACCATGCTGCAGGCGCGGCGGATGATGTCGATGTGCCCGAGGGTGATCGGGTCGAAGGTGCCCGGATAGAGCCCGATCCGCATCGCACGATCTCCCCGCCTCGCCCGAGCGCGAGGCAATACTGTTGCGCGTGCCCGGTCAAGGGCGGCTCGGTCACCAGCTGTTGGAGATCATGTCGGTGAGCGCGGCGTTCTCGTGCTGGATCTCGGTGATCCGCGCCTTCACCACGTCGCCGATCGAGATCACGCCGATCATGCGCGCGTTCTCGATCACCGGCATGTGGCGGAAGCGGCCGTCGGTCATCTTCTCCAGCACCGCGAGCGCGGTGTCCTCGGGGTGGCAGCCGATCACCTCCGCGGTCATCAGGTCCTGCACCGTCTCGTCGAGGCAGTCGACGCCGCGGGTGCCGAGCGCCCGGACGATGTCCCGCTCGGAGAGGATGCCGTCGACGATGGCGCCGTCGCGGCTGACGATCACCGCGCCGATGCGATGCTTGGCGAGCACCTGCGTCGCGTCCTTCACCCGATCGGACGGCTTCACGCTGATGATCTGCGAAGAAAGCTTGCTGGCGATGATGTTCCGGACGATCATTCGGCGTCTCCTCACGCGGACGTCATCGGGAAAGTCTCCCCGGCGCCGCGCGGCCTGTCAAGGCGGGAGCGCCGACAGAGTTGCCACCGCGGCGTCGCACCGCGGCTCCGCCGCTCAGGCGGCGCCGTCGGTGAACTGCAGCCGCGCCAGCCGGGCGTAGAGGCCGCCCTCCGCCACCAGCGCGCCGTGGGTGCCCTCGGCGACGATGCGGCCGTCCTGCAGCACCACGATGCGGTCGGCGCGCTTCACCGTCGCCAGGCGGTGGGCGATGACGAGCGTGGTGCGCCCGGCCGAGAGCCGGTCGACCGCCTGCTGCACCCAGCGCTCGCTCTCGGCGTCGAGCGCGCTCGTCGCCTCGTCGAGCAGCAGGATCGGCGAGTCGCGCAGGATGGCGCGGGCGATGGCGATGCGCTGGCGCTGCCCGCCCGAGAGCATGACGCCGCGCTCGCCGACGTGGGTGTCGTAGCCTTGCGGCAGCCGGGCAATGAACTCGTCGGCGGCGGCGGCGCGAGCGGCGGCCTCGACCTCGGCGTCGCTGGCGCCGGGGCGGCCGAAGCGGATGTTCTCGCGCGCGGTGGTCGCGAAGACCACGGGCTCCTGCGGCACCAGCGCCAGCTGCCCGCGCAGGTCGCTCCGCGCCAGCTCGCGCAGGTCGACGCCGTCGAGGCGGATGCGCCCGGCATCGGGGTCGAAGAAGCGCAGCAGCAGCTGGAAGACCGTGGTCTTGCCGGCGCCCGACGGGCCGACCAGCGCCACCGTCTCGCCGGGGGCGATCTCGAGGCGGATGTCGTGCAGCGCCCGATGCTCGCGTCGCGAGGGGTAGTGGAAGGTCACGCCCTCGAAGGCAATGCGCCCGGCGACCCGAGGCGGCAGCGGCACCGGGTTCGCCGGGTCGCGGATCGGGTCGGTGGCGACGAGGAGCTCGGTCATTCGCTCGGTGGCGCCGGCGGCGCGCTGCAGCTCGCCCCAGATCTCGGAGAGCGCGCCGACCGAGCCCGCGACGATCACCGAGTAGATCACGAACTGCACGAGCTCGCCCGCCGACATGCTGCCGCCGCGCACGTCGCGCGCGCCGATCCAGAGCACCGCGACGATCGAGGCGAAGACGAGAAAGATGACGAGCGCGGTCATCACCGCGCGGGTGCCGATCCGGCGGCGGGCGGCATCGAACGCGCGCTCGGTCAGGTCGGCGAAGACCGTCCGGCTCGCGGCCTCGTGGGTATAGGCCTGCACGGTCTGAACCGCGAGGAACGACTCCTGCGCCATGGCGCTCGACTCGGCGATGCGGTCCTGGCTCTCGCGCGAGAGCGCGCGCAGCCGCCGCCCCAGCGTCAGGATCGGCGCGACGACGAGCGGCACCCCGACGAGGACGAGGCCGGTGAGCTTCGGGCTGGTCCAGAACAGCAGGCCGAGCCCGCCGATCAGCGTCAGCGCGTTGCGGAGCGCGACCGACACCGACGAGCCGATCACCGACAGCACCAGCGTGGTGTCGGTGGTCAGCCGCGACAGCACCTCGCCGGTCATCAGCCGCTCGTAGAAGCCGGGGCTCATGCCGATCATCCGGTCGAAGATCGCGCGGCGGATGTCGGCGATCACCCGCTCGCCGAGCCGGCTGACCAGATAGAAGCGCGCGGCGGTGCCGAGCGCGAGCAGCGCCGCGATGCCGAGCGCCGCGAGGAAGTAGGCGTCGACGAGCGCGAGGGAGTCCGCGAAGAAGTTGTCGACGACGCGGCGGACCGCCAGCGGCAGGCTGAGCGACAGGGCGGCGGTGACGGTGAGGGCCAGGAGCGCCGCCCAGAGCGTCGCGCGATAGGGCCGCAGGAACGGCCACAGGCCCGCAAGCGGCCGGACGCCCGCCGCCTTCGCGCGATCCGCGCCGATCGTCCGTCGCGCCATGTGCCTTCCCCCGGGTTGCCGTCGCCTTAGCAGGCGCGGCCCCCGGGGCACAAGCGCACCTCCTGCCGCAGTCTAGGCCGCGCGAGACCGGGTGCCTGAGGCGGCGAAGCCGACGACGGCCGAGGGGGGCTCGATGCCCCCCGAGGCCGGGCTCGGAGCAGGCAGCGGGCGGTTGCGACCGGCACTCCGACTGGCACCGGCGCGCATTGATCGCCGCGGCGCTTTGCCGTACACGGGCGCGCGGACGGCAAGGGGAGGGCGCGCGCGATGACCGAGAGCTTGAGCGTCGCGATCCTCGGCGCGAGCGGCTACACCGGCGCCGAGCTCGTCCGGCTCATCGCGACGCATGGGGCGCTGCGCATCGCGGCCCTTACCGGCGACCGCAAGGCCGGCCAGCGCTACGGCGATGTCTTCCCGCACCTGCGCCATCTCGACCTGCCGCCGCTCACCACCATCGACGCGCTCGAGCTCGACGGCATCGACCTCGCCTTCTGCGCGCTGCCGCACGCGACGAGCCAGGAGGTGATCGCGAAGCTGCCGCGCACGCTCAAGGTCGTCGATCTCTCCGCCGACTTCCGGCTGCGCGACCCGGCGGTCTACGAGCGCTGGTACGGCCACCCGCACCTGGCGCTCGAGCTGCAGGCGGAGGCGGTCTACGGCCTGACCGAGTTCTACCGGGACGAGATCCGGGCCGCCCGGCTCTGCGCCGGCACCGGCTGCAACGCCGCGACCGGGCTCTATGGCCTGCTGCCGCTGCTGAAGGCCGGGGTGATCGACCCCGACGACATCATCATCGACCTCGCGACCGGCGTCTCCGGTGCGGGGCGCTCGCCCAAGGAAGGCTCGCTCTTCGCCGAGGTCTCCGAAGGCTACCACGCCTACAACGTCGCGAAGCACCGCCACCTCGCCGAGTTCGACCAGGAGTTCTCCAAGGCCGCCGGTCGCACGGTCGAGGTGACGTTCGTGCCGCACCTCCTGCCGCAGAACCGCGGCATCCTCGCGACGATCTACGTGCGCGGCGAGGGCGAGGCGATCCACCGGGCGCTCTTCGAGGCCTACGGCGACGAGCCGTTCCTCGTCGTGCTGCCCTACGGCGAGGCGCCGGCCACCCGCCACGTGCGCGGCTCGAACTTCGTGCACCTCGGGGTGATCCCCGACCGCCGACCCGGCCGGGCCATGGTGTTCTCGGCGCTCGACAACCTCACGAAAGGCTCGTCGGGGCAGGCGCTGCAGAACGCGAACTTGATGCTGGGCCTGCCCGAGACCACGGGGCTGATGGCGGCGCCGCTGTTTCCGTGAAGCGGATCCTCGTCCGCTTCCGGCGCTGGTTCCGCGTCCTCTGGATCGCGGCCGACCGCTTCAACCGCAACGACGGCTCGGCGATGGCGGGGTTCATCGCCTTCTCGTGCCTCCTGTCGCTGTTCCCGTTCCTGATCTTCGCCGCCACGCTCATCGGCATGCTGGTCGGCGCCGAGCGCTCGGACTCGATCATCGAGGCGATCTTCGACATCGCGCCCGAGCACGTGGCGCTGACGCTGGCGCCGGTGGTCGAGGAGGTGCTTTCCAAGCAGTCGAACGAGGTGCTGACCCTGTCGGCGCTCTTCGCGATCTGGGTCGCCTCGAGCGCGGTCGAGGCGTTCCGCATCGCCTTCGACCGCGCCTATGCGGTGCCCGATCCGCGCGGCTTCATCGAGAACCGCGCGCTCGCGATCGGCCTCGTCTTCATCGGCGCGCTGGTCGCGGCGCTCCTCGGCGTCTCGATCCTGTTCAGCCCGCTGATCCTGCGCTTCATCCAGGAGGTGCTGCTGATCCCGGTGCCGCCGGTGGCGAGCCTCATCACTTACGTCTTCGGCGTCTTCGTCTTCATCGGCTTCCTGCTCATCATGCACCGGGTGCTGCCGGGCAAGCACGTGCGCAACTCGCGCCTGTGGCCGGGGGTGCTCATCACCACCGTGCTCTGGGCCGCCTTCGCCTCGGGCTTCTCGATCTACCTGAGCTTCACGCCGACCTACACCGTCACCTACGGCGCGCTCGCCGGGGTAATGATCACGCTCATGTTCTTCTATCTGACCGGCGCCACGATTATATTCGGGGCCGAGGTCAACGCCGCGCTCAACCAGCTCGGCCTGGGCGAGCGGGGCTGAGGGAAAGCGCATGGCGGTCGGACTGAAGAAGCGGCGGCGGATCCAGCTCGTCGTGGCGGCGGCGGTGCTTCTGGCGCTCGCGACCGGCCTCGTCGGCTACGCCATGCGCGACGGCATCGAGTTCTTCCGCAGCCCGAGCCAGGTCGCGAGCGCGCCGCCCGCCGCGGGCGAGCGCTTCCGCCTCGGCGGGCTCGTGGCCGAAGGCTCGGTCAGCCGCGGCGGCGGCGAGGTGCGCTTCGCGGTGACCGACGGCGGCGCGACGCTGCCGGTGGTGTTCCGCGGCATCCCGCCCGATCTCTTCCGCGAGGGCCAGGGGGTGATCGCCACCGGCCGGCTCGAAGGCGGCACGTTCCTGGCCAGCGAGATCCTCGCCAAGCACGACGAGAACTATCTGCCGAAGGACGTGGCCGACGCGCTGAAGGCGCAGGGCATGTTCCACGAGGACGCGCCCGCCGGCGGCAAGCCCGGCAGCTGACGGCTTCAGCCTCCGAAGACCGACCAGCCGGTGCGCCGCGCCAGCATCTCGAGCGCGAGCGCCCCGAGCCGCGAGTTGCCGAAGCCGTCGAGGCCGGGCGACCACACCGCGATCGCGGCGTGCCCCGGCGCCACCGCCAGGATGCCGCCGCCGACGCCGCTCTTCGCCGGCAGCCCGACGCGATAGGCGAAGTCGCCCGAGGCGTCGTAGAGCCCGCAGGTCAGCATCAGCGCGTTGATCCGCCGCGCCCGCGCGCGTCGCACCACCGCGTGGCCGCCGATCGGGTCGCGCCCGCCTGCGGCCAG
>JBDHSS010000006.1:0-25728 GCA_039808205.1 Paracoccaceae bacterium
CGCAGCGGCCGGCGCGCCTCGACGCGCCGCGCGGCGGCGCGCCGGACAGCCTGCGCAGGATCAAGGGGCTGGGGCCGAAGCTTGAGGAGATGCTGTTCGGGCTCGGCTACTACCACTTTGACCAGATCGCCGCCTGGACCCCGGCCGAGGTGGCGTGGATCGACGCGAACCTCGAGGGGTTCCGCGGCCGCGCCACCCGCGACGACTGGGTCGGGCAGGCGCGGCTGCTCGCGAGCGGCGGCGAGACCGAGTTCTCGCAGCGCGTCGACCGCGGCGAGGTCTACTGACGGCGCGCGGCGCGCCGAGGACAGAAGGCGGGGGGCGAAGGCGCCGCCCGGACAATCGAAGCGAAGTCCGGCCCCGGCCGGGCACGGAGGCAGCGGAACCCATGCTTGCGGACAAGGATCGCATCTTCACGAACATCTACGGCATGTTCGACCGCAGCCTGAAGGGGGCGCGGGCGCGCGGGCATTGGGACGACACCGCCGGGATCCTGGCACGCGGCCGCGACAAGATCGTCGAGGACATGAAGGCGTCGGGCCTGCGCGGCCGCGGCGGCGCCGGCTTTCCGACCGGCCTCAAGTGGTCGTTCATGCCGAAGGGCTCGGACGGGCGGCCGCACTATCTGGTGGTGAACGCCGACGAGTCCGAGCCCGCGACCTGCAAGGACCGCGAGATCATGCGGCACGACCCGCACACCCTGATCGAGGGGTGCCTGATCGCGGGCTTCGCCATGGGCGCGCACACCGCCTGGATCTACATCCGCGGCGAGTTCATCCGCGAGCGCGAGGCGCTGCAGGTGGCGATCGACGAGTGCTATGACGCGGGACTGCTCGGGCCCAACGCCTGCGGCTCCGGGTGGGACTTCGACGTCAAGGTCAGCCACGGCGCCGGTGCCTACATCTGCGGCGAGGAGACGGCGCTCCTGGAGAGCCTCGAGGGGCGCAAGGGGATGCCGCGGCTGAAGCCGCCGTTCCCGGCCAACACCGGGCTCTACGGGTGCCCGACCACGGTCAACAACGTCGAGTCGATCGCGGTGGCGCCGACGATCCTCAGGCGGGGGCCGGGCTGGTTCGCCTCGATCGGGCGGGCGAACAACGCCGGGACCAAGCTCTACGGGCTGACGGGGCACGTGAACACGCCCTGCGTCGTCGAGGAGGCGATGTCGATCTCGATGAAGGAGCTCATCGAGAAGCACGGCGGCGGCGTCCGCGGCGGCTGGAAGAACCTGAAGGCGGTGATTCCGGGCGGTGCGTCGTGCCCGATCCTGCCGGCGGACCTCTGCAACGACGCGATCATGGACTACGACGGCATGCGCGAGCTCAAGAGCTCGTTCGGCACCGCCTGCATGATCGTGATGGACCAGCAGACCGACGTCATCAAGGCGATCTGGCGCCTGTCGAAGTTCTTCAAGCACGAGAGCTGCGGGCAGTGCACGCCGTGCCGCGAGGGCACCGGGTGGATGATGCGGGTTATGGCGCGGCTCGTCACCGGCGAGGCGGAGCCCGAGGAGATCGACACGCTGCTCGACGTGACCAAGCAGGTCGAGGGGCATACGATCTGCGCGCTCGGCGATGCGGCGGCCTGGCCGATCCAGGGGCTGATCCGGCACTTCCGCAACGAGATCGAGGACCGGATCAAGGCGAAGCGGACGGGGCGGATCAGCGCCGTCGCGGCGGAGTGACGGCCCGGCGCTGACGGGTCAAGGTGGGGGCGGCGGAGCAGGCGGAATGAACACGACCGTGGAGACCTTCGACTACCATCACTACACCGGCGGCATCGGGATCATCCCGCTCATCGTGCTGCTGGTGCTGGTGGTCATCCCCTACTGGAAGATCTGGTCGCGCACCGGGCATTCCGGCGCCTGGGGTCTCTTGATGCTGATCCCGCTGGTGAACGTGATCTCGCTCTGGGTGCTGGCGTTCAAGGAATGGCCGGCGGTGCGGGGGCCGCGGTGATCGACGAAGCGATGGATCGGATCGGGCGGCGCCTCGCTCCGGTGGAAGGGTGACCATGGCAGAACTGCGCAAGCTCATCGTCGACGGCATCGAGATCGAGGTCGACCCGCGACTGACGCTGCTGCAAGCCTGCGAGCAGGCGGGCGTCGAGGTGCCGCGGTTCTGCTACCACGAGCGGCTCAGCATCGCCGGCAACTGCCGGATGTGCCTGGTCGAGGTGGTCGGCGGGCCGCCGAAGCCGGCGGCGTCCTGCGCGATGCAGGTGAAGGATCTGCGGCCAGGGCCCGAGGGGCAGCCGCCGCAGATCAAGACCACGACGCCGATGGTGAAGAAGGCGCGCGAGGGGGTGATGGAGTTCCTGCTCATCAACCACCCGCTCGACTGCCCCATCTGCGACCAGGGCGGCGAGTGCGACCTGCAGGACCAGGCGATGGCTTACGGCGTCGACTTCTCGCGCTTCCGCGAGCCGAAGCGGTCGAAGATCGACCCCGATCTCGGGCCGCTCGTCGGCACCTGCATGACGCGCTGCATCGTCTGCACGCGCTGCGTGCGTTTCATTACCGAGGTCGCCGGCATCCCCGAGATGGGCCAGTTCAACCGCGGCGAGGACAGCGAGATCAGCTCGTACCTCGGCGCCATGCTGACGAGCGAACTGCAGGGCAACGTCATCGACCTCTGCCCGGTCGGGGCGCTGACCTCGAAGCCCTACGCCTTCACCGCGCGGCCGTGGGAGCTGACCAAGACCGAGTCGATCGACGTGATGGACGCGCTCGGCTCCAATATCCGCATCGACACCAAGGGCCGCGAGGTGATGCGGATCCTGCCGCGCAACCACGACGGGGTGAACGAGGAGTGGCTGGCCGACCGGTCGCGCTTCGTCTGGGACGGGCTCCGGCGGCAGCGGCTCGATCGGCCGTACCTGCGGCGGAACGGCAAGCTGGTGGCGACCTCGTGGGCGGAGGCGTTCGCCGCCGTGGCCGCGGCGGCGAAAGGCAGGAAGATCGGCGGGATCGTCGGCGATCTCGCCTCCTGCGAGGCCGCCTTCGCGCTCAAGACGCTGGTGGAGGGGCTGGGCGGCGCCGTCGAGTGCCGCACCGACGGCGCGGCGCTGCCGGCGGGGAACCGGTCGGGCTATATCGGCACCGCGCACATCGCCGACCTCGACACCGCGAAGAACATCTGCCTGGTCGGGACCAACCCGCGCGCCGAGTCGCCGGTCCTGAACGCGCGGATCCGCAAGGCGTGGCTGAACGGCGCGACGGTCTCGCTCGTCGGCGCGCCGGTCGATCTCACCTATGACTACACCCACGTCGGCACGGGGCGCGAGGCGCTGGCGAAGCTCGTTGCCGCCCCGGTGCAGGAGGGCGTCGACGGCACCGAGTCGGTGCTGGTCATCGGCCAGGGCGCGCTGACCGGCGGCGACGGCGCGGCGGTGCTGGCCGCCGCGATGGCCTTCGCCGGCAAGTACGGCGCGAAGCTCCTGGTGCTGCACACCGCGGCGTCGCGGGTGGGGGCGATGGATCTCGGCTGCACCGCCGCGGGCGGGCTGGCCGAGGTGCTGGCGGCGGACGTGATCCTGAACCTCGGGGCCGACGAGATCGACGTGCCCGAAGGGCCGTTCGTCGTCTATCAGGGCAGCCATGGCGACCGTGGCGCGCACCGCGCGGACGTGATCCTGCCGGCGGCGGCGTGGCCGGAGGAGGCGGGCATCTTCGTCAACACCGAAGGCCGCCCGCAGATGGCGAACCGCGCCGGCTTTCCGCCGGGCGAGGCGCGCGAGAACTGGGCCATCCTGCGCGCTCTGTCGCCGGCGCTCGCGAACCTGCTGCCCTTCGACTCGCTGCCGGCGCTGCGCGCGCAGATGATCGCGGCGGTGCCGCACCTCGGCGCCCTCGACCGGGTGCCGGAAAACGCATGGACGCCCCTCGAGGGCGGCGATATGTCGGGGTCGGGCGACTTCGGGTCCTGCGTCACCGCGCATTACCTGACGAACCCGATCCAGCGGGCGAGCGCGATCATGGGCGAGCTGTCGCGGCTCGCGCGGTCGCGGACGGAAGCGATGGCGGCGGAGTAGCACATGGCCTTTTTCGAGCACGGCTTCGGGCTCTTCATCCTGATCCTTGCCCAGTGCCTGCTGGTCACGGTCTTCGTCCTCGTCTGCCTCGCGTTCCTGATGTACGCCGACCGCAAGATCTGGGCGGCGGTGCAGATCCGGCGCGGGCCGAATGTGGTGGGGCCCTGGGGCCTCCTGCAGTCGTTCGCCGACTTCCTGAAGTACATCGTCAAGGAGATCGTCATCCCGGCGGGCGCCGACAAGACGGTGTTCCTGCTGGCGCCGATGATCTCGTTCGTGCTGCCGGTGATCGTCTGGGCGGTTATACCCTGGGCGCCGGGCTGGGTGATCTCCGACATGAACGTCGGAATCCTGTTCATCTTCGCGATCTCGAGCCTGCACGTCTATGCGATCATCATGGGCGGCTGGGCGTCGAACTCGAAGTATCCGTTCCTCGGCGGCTTGCGCTCGGCGGCGCAGATGATCTCCTACGAGGTGTCGCTCGGGCTCATCATCGTCGGCGTGCTGGTGTCGGCGGGATCGCTGAACCTCAGCCGGATCGTGCTGGCGCAGGATGGCGGCTGGGGGCTCTTCAGCTGGTTCTGGCTGCCGCACCTGCCGATGGTGGCGCTCTTCTTCATCTCGGCGCTGGCCGAGACCAACCGGCCGCCGTTCGACCTGCCGGAGGCGGAGTCCGAGCTCGTCGCCGGCTATCAGGTCGAGTATTCCTCGACGCCGTTCCTGCTCTTCATGATCGGCGAGCTGATGAGCGTGTTCTTCATGTGCGCGCTGATCTCGGTCCTGTTCTTCGGCGGCTGGCTCAGCCCGATCCCGGGGCTGCCGGACGGGGCGATCTGGCTGTTCCTGAAGATGCTGTTCTGGTTCTTCATGTTCGCCATGGTGAAGGCGATCGTGCCGCGCTACCGCTACGACCAGCTGATGCGGATCGGCTGGAAGGTGTTCCTGCCGCTGTCGCTCGGCTGGGTGGCGCTGGTCGGGCTGTTCGCGCAATACGGCTGGTTCTGGGGCGCCTACCAGCGCTGGGGCATCGGGGGCTGACGATGGGAATTCCGCTGCGCCGCGCGAGCTGGTACTTCCTGCTCGGGGACTTCGTCGCCGGCTTCGCCGTCGGCATGCGCTACTTCGTCAAGCCGAAGCCGACGCTCAACTATCCGCACGAGAAGGGGCCGCTCTCACCGCGGTTTCGCGGCGAGCACGCGCTCAGGCGCTATGCTAACGGCGAGGAGCGGTGCATCGCCTGCAAGCTCTGCGAGGCGATATGCCCGGCGCAGGCGATCACCATCGACGCCGAGCCGCGCGAGGACGGCTCGCGGCGGACGACGCGGTACGACATCGACATGACGAAGTGCATCTACTGCGGCTTCTGCCAGGAGGCCTGTCCGGTCGACGCGATCGTCGAGGGGCCGAACTTCGAGTTCTCGACCGAGACCCGAGAGGAGCTGTTCTACGACAAGGCGAAGCTCTTGGCGAACGGCGACCGCTGGGAGCCGGAGATCGCGCGCAACCTCGAGCTCGACGCGCCGTATCGCTGAGGGGGAGCCATGGCCGTATTCTCGTTCTACCTGTTCTCGGCGGTGGCGGTGGCTTCCGGGCTGTTCGTGATCTTCGCGCGCAACCCGGTGCATTCGGTGCTGTGGCTGATCCTCGCGTTCTTCGCGGCGGCAGGGCTGTTCGTGCTGCTCGGCGCCGAGTTCGTGGCGATGCTGATGCTCATCGTCTACGTCGGCGCGGTGATGGTGCTGTTCCTCTTCGTGGTGATGATGCTCGACGTCGATTTCGCCGAGCTCCGCGCGGAGATGGCGAAGCTCCTGCCGGTCGGGCTCCTCGTCGCCGTGGTGCTCCTGGTGCAGCTCGGCTTCGTCTTCGGCGGCTGGGAGGTGAGCGAGCAGGCGCTGAGCCTGCGCGCGGCGGTGGCGCCGGCGCCGGCGGAGATCGACAACACCACCGCGCTCGGGCTGCTCCTCTACACCAAGTACGTGCTGCTGTTCCAGCTCGCCGGGCTGGTGCTGCTCGTCGCCATGGTGGGCGCGATCGTGCTGACGCTCCGGAAGCGCGTCGCCGTCAAGCGGCAGGACGCGCTGGTGCAGATCTACCGCGATCCGGCGGCGGCGATCGAGCTGGTGGACATCAAGCCGGGGCAGGGGGCGTGAGCCTCGCGCGCGCTGGGGGAGTGAGGCAATGATCGGGCTCGGGCACTATCTGACGGTGGCGGCGATCCTCTTCGTCACGGGCATCTTCGGCATCTTCGTCAACCGCAAGAACGTCATCATCATCCTGATGTCGATCGAGCTGATGCTGCTTGCGGTCAACATCAACCTCGTGGCGTTCTCGGCGGCGCTCGGCGACCTCGTCGGGCAGATCTTCACGCTGTTCGTGCTGACCGTCGCGGCCGCGGAGGCCGCGATCGGCCTCGCGATCCTCGTCTGCTTCTTCCGGAACACCGGGACGATCGCGGTCGAGGACATCAACGTGATGAAGGGCTGACGCAGTGGTCACGATCATCCTCCTCGCGCCGCTGCTCGGCGCGGTGCTCTGCGGCTTCGGCTATCGCTGGTTCGGCGAGCAGGCCGCGATGACCATCGCGACCGGCCTGCTGTTCCTCGCCTGCCTGCTCGCCTGGATTGTCTTCTTCACCTTCGACGGCACCACCGAGCATCGGACGCTCTTCCGCTGGATCGTCTCGGGGACGCTGGCCGGGGACTGGGGGGTGCGGCTCGATCGGCTGACCGCGATCATGCTGATCGTGGTGACGACGGTGTCGGCGCTCGTGCACCTCTACTCGTTCGGCTACATGGCGCACGACGACAACTTCAAGCCCGGCGAGAGCTACAAGCCGCGCTTCTTCGGCTACCTCAGCTTCTTCACCTTCGCGATGCTGGCGCTGGTGACGGCGGACAACCTGCTGCAGATGTTCTTCGGCTGGGAGGGCGTCGGCGTCGCCTCGTACCTGCTGATCGGCTTCTACTACCGCAAGCAGAGCGCCGGCGCCGCGGCGATCAAGGCCTTCGTGGTCAACCGCATCGGTGACTTCGGCTTCCTGCTCGGCATCTTCACGCTCTACACGCTGGTCGATTCGATCGAGTTCACCGACATCTTCGCCGCGGCGCCGACGCTGGCGCAGACCGACATCACCTTCCTCTGGCGCGAGTGGAACGCGGCGGAAGTCGCCTCGTTCCTGCTCTTCGTGGGTGCCATGGGCAAGTCGGCGCAGCTCTTCCTGCACACCTGGCTGCCGGACGCGATGGAAGGACCGACCCCGGTCTCGGCGCTGATCCACGCGGCGACGATGGTGACGGCGGGCGTGTTCCTCGTCTGCCGAATGTCGCCGATCCTCGAGTGGGCGCCGGCGACGCTGAGCTTCATCACCTTCATCGGCGCCTCGACCGCGTTCTTCGCCGCGACCGTCGGCCTGGTGCAGAACGACATCAAGCGCGTCATCGCCTATTCGACCTGCTCGCAGCTCGGCTACATGTTCGTGGCGGCGGGCGTCGGCGCCTATCCGGCGGCGATGTTCCACCTGTTCACCCACGCCTTCTTCAAGGCGATGCTGTTCCTCGGCGCCGGCTCGGTCATCCACGCGATGCATCACGAGCAGGACATGCGCAACTACGGCGGGCTCCGGACCAAGATCCCGCTGACCTTCTGGGCGATGATGATCGGCACGCTGGCGATCACCGGCGTCGGCATTCCGCTCACCCACATCGGCTTCGCCGGCTTCCTGTCGAAGGACGCGATCATCGAGAGCGCGTGGGCAGGGACGAACGGCGCCGCCGGCTATGCCTTCGTCCTGCTGGTGGTCTCGGCGCTGTTCACGAGCTTCTATTCGTGGCGGCTGATGTTCCTGACCTTCTATGGCGCGCCGCGCGGCGACCACCACGCGCACGACCATGCGCACGAGAGCCCGCGGTCGATGCTGATCCCGCTCGGCGTGCTGGCGGCCGGGTCGATCCTCGCCGGCATGATCTGGTACAACCCGTTCTTCGGCAACCACGAGCGGATGAACGCCTTCTTCGGCATCCCGCACCAGGCGGCGGTCGAGGCGGCGGAGCCTGCGGCGGCCGAAGCCGCGCACGGCACCGCGGCGACCGAGGCGCCGGCTCCGGTGGCGTCGGAGGCGGCGGCGGAGCATGCGCCGGCGGCACACGCCGCGGGTGGCGAGATCGGCGCAATCTTCTTCGGGCCGGAGAACGAGACGATCGAGCACGCGCATGCGGCGCCGGTCTGGGTCAAGGTCTCGCCGTTCGTCGCGATGCTGATCGGCTTCCTCGTCAGCTACTGGTTCTACATCGTCAACCCGGCGCTGCCGAAGGCGCTCGCGCGCAACCAGCCGGTGCTCTACCGCTTCCTGCTCAACAAGTGGTACTTCGACGAGATCTATGACTTCCTGTTCGTCCGGCCGGCACAATGGCTCGGCACCTTCCTGTGGCGGAAGGGCGACGGGACGGTCATCGACGGGACCATCAACGAGATCTCCATGGGCCTCGTCCCGTGGGTGACCCGGCTCGCCGGCCGCGCGCAGTCCGGCTACCTCTTCCACTACGCCTTTGCCATGGTGATCGGCCTCGTCGTGCTGACCCTCTGGCTCGGCCTCCGGAGCGCCGGTTGAGATGAACAGCCTCCTCTCGCTCGTCACCTTCCTGCCGCTGATCGGCGCCGTCGTGCTGCTCCTCTTTCTGCGCGGCGACGACGCACAGGCGCAGAAGAACGCGAAGCTGCTCGCGCTCTTCACCACCACCGCCACGTTCGTGATCTCGCTCTTCGTGCTCTTCGGCTTCGATCGCGCGAACCCCGGCTTCCAGTTCGTCGAGGAGCATCCGTGGCTCGGCGGGCTCACCTACAAGATGGGGGTCGACGGCATCTCGGTGCTGTTCGTGCTGCTGACGACGTTCCTCATGCCGCTGACCATCGCGGCGAGCTGGGGCGTCAACCAGCGGGTGAAGGAGTACATGATCACCTTCCTGGTGCTCGAGACGCTGATGATCGGCGTCTTCTGCGCGCTCGACCTCGTTCTCTTCTACATCTTCTTCGAGGGCGGCCTGATCCCGATGTTCCTCATCATCGGCATCTGGGGCGGCGCGCAGCGCATCTATGCCTCGTTCAAGTTCTTCCTCTACACCTTCCTCGGCTCGGTGCTGATGCTGGTCGCGATGATCGCGATGTACTTCGAGGCCGGCACCACCGACATCCCGACGCTGCTCACCCACCCGTTCCCCTCCGACACGCTGCGCGTGCTTGGCTTCAGCGTGACGGGCGGGGTGCAGACGCTGATGTTCCTCGCCTTCTTCGCGTCCTTCGCGGTGAAGCTGCCGATGTGGCCGGTGCACACCTGGCTGCCGGACGCGCACGTGCAGGCGCCGACCGCGGGATCGGTGATCCTGGCGGCAATCCTCCTGAAGATGGGCGGCTACGGCTTCCTGCGGTTCTCGGTGCCGATGTTCCCGGTGGGCTCGGCGGTGATGGCGGATTTCGTCTTCACGCTCTCGGTCGTCGCGATCATCTACACGAGCCTCGTCGCGATGATGCAGGAGGACATGAAGAAGCTCATCGCCTATTCGTCGGTCGCGCACATGGGCTTCGTCACCATGGGGATCTTCGCGCTGAACCGGCAGGGCGTGGACGGCGCGATCTTCCAGATGCTGAGCCACGGCTTCATCTCCGGCGCGCTCTTCCTCTGCGTCGGCGTGGTCTACGACCGGATGCACACCCGCGAGATCGCCGCCTATGGCGGCATCCTGGCGCGGATGCCGGCCTATGGCCTGGTGTTCATGCTGTTCACCCTCGGCAACGTCGGGCTGCCGGGCACGAGCGGCTTCGTCGGCGAGTTCCTGACGTTGACCGGCGCCTACCAGATGTCGACATGGGTTGCGTTCTTCGCCACGACCGGCGTGATCCTCTCGGCGTGCTACGCGCTGTGGCTCTACCGGCGGATGATGCTAGGCGAGCTCATCAAGGAGAGCCTGAAGACGATCCGGGATCTGTCCCGGCGCGAGAAGCTGATCTTCGCGCCGCTGATCGCCATGACGATCTTCCTCGGCGTCTACCCGGCCTATGTGCTCGACATCATCGGCCCGTCGGTGGCGGCGCTCATCGACCACAACGAGACGGCGCGCGCGGCCACGGCCACGACGCTCGCCGCCAACTGACGGAGAGGCGCGGATGCTCGAGGGAACCCTGAACGTCGTCGCGCCGGAGGTGGTCCTGGCGCTCTGGTCGATGATCGCGCTGATGTGGGGCGCCTACTCGTCGCGCGAGGTGGGCGGCCCGGTGCTCTGGGTGTCGTGCATCATGCTGACGCTCGTCGGGCTCTGGGTCGGCTTCCAGCCGGCCGGCACCCGTGCGGCCTTCGACGGGTGGTTCGTGTCCGACGGCTTCGCGCGCTTCTCCAAGGTGATGATCCTGTTCGGCGCCGCGGCGACGCTGGCGCTCTCCAAGGAGTGGCTGGCCCGGAACCGGATCCTGAAGTTCGAGTTTCCGGTGCTTGTCGTGCTGTCGGTCGTCGGCATGATGACCATGGTGTCGGCGCGCGACCTCATCGTGCTCTACGTCGGGCTGGAGCTGCAGTCGCTGGCGCTCTACGTCGTCTGCTCGTTCCGCCGCGACAGCGAGCGCTCGACCGAGGCGGGGCTCAAGTACTTCGTGCTCGGCTCGCTGTCGGCGGGGCTCCTGCTCTATGGCGCGAGCCTGACCTACGGCTATGCCGGCACCACCAGCTTCGCCGGCATCGCCGCGACGATCGGCGAGGGACAGCTGGCGCTGGGGCTGGTGTTCGGACTGGTGTTCCTCGCCGCGGGCATCGCCTTCAAGGTGTCGGCGGTGCCGTTCCACATGTGGACCCCCGACGTCTACGAGGGCTCGCCGACGCCGGTGACGGCGTTCCTCGCTACCGCGCCCAAGGTGGCGGCGGCGTCGATGTTCGCGCGGCTGCTGCTCGACGCCTTCGGCAATGCAGTGGACAGCTGGCAGCAGATCCTGACGCTGCTCTCGGTGCTGTCGATGTTCCTCGGCGCGTTCGGAGCGATCGGGCAGCGCGACTTCAAGCGGCTGATGGCCTATTCGTCGATCGGTCACATGGGCTTCGCGCTGCTCGGCCTCGCCGCGGGGACCCAGGAAGGGGCGCAGTCGCTGCTGATCTATCTGGCGATCTACGTGACGATGAACGTCGGCACCTTTGCCTTCATCCTCAACATGCAGCGCGACGGCAAGCCGGTGGTCGACATCTACTCGCTCGGGCTCTATGCGCGGGTCGAGCCGGCGCGGGCGATGGCGCTCGCCGTCCTCTTGTTCAGCCTCGCCGGGGTGCCGCCGCTCGTCGGCTTCTTCGGGAAGTTCTACGTGCTGAAGGCGGCGATCGACGCGGGTCTGATCTGGCTCGCGGTCGCCGGCGTGATCGCCAGCGTCATCGGCGCGTTCTACTATATCCGCATCGTCTATCTCATGTACTTCGGCGAGCCGTCGGCGGAGCCGCTCGATGGGCGGATGTCGGCGCTGCACTGGGTGCTGCTCGCGGTTCCGGCGCTGGCCATGGTGGTCGGGATCGTGAACCTCTTCGGGGTCGAGACCCTGGCCGCCGCGGCGGCGGCAACCCTCGTCCCCTGACGTGGGTGCCGCACCGGGCGATGCCGCCTGCGAGATCCTCGAGGTCGTCGACAGTACCAACGCCGAGGCGCTGCGCCGCGCCGAGGCCGGCGTGCGCGGGCCGCTGTGGCTGCTCGCGCGGCGGCAGGTTGCCGGACGCGGCCGGCGCGGCCGATCGTGGGCGATGCCGGCCGGCAACTTTGCCGCGACGCTGCTCATGCACCCGGACCGCGCGCCGGCGCAGCGCTCGTTCGTGGCGGCGCTGGCGCTCTACGACGCGCTGGCGCAGGCGACCGGCCGGTTCTGGTTGTTCGGGCTCAAGTGGCCGAACGACGTGCTGCTTTCCGGTGGCAAGGTGGCGGGCATCCTGCTCGAGGGCGGCGCCAACGGCGCCCTGGCGATCGGCTTCGGCGTCAACCTCGCCGCAGCGCCGGATCCGAACGAGCTGGAGCCAGGCGCGCTCAGGCCGACGAGCCTCGCCCTCGGCGCCGAGGTCTGCCCCCAACCCGAGGAGCTCCTGGATCTCCTGATGCCCGCCTATGCCGCGTGGGAGGCGCGGCTCGTCGGCGATGGCTTCGCACCGATTCGTGAGGCGTGGCTCGCGCGCGCCACCGGCCTCGGCGAGCGCATCGTCGCGCGCCTGCCGAACCAGACCGTCACTGGCCGCTTCGAGACCGTCGATGCGCAGGGGGCGCTGGTGGTGCAGACGGCGGAGGGGCGGGTGGTGCTGCCCGCCGCCGACGTCCATTTCCTGCCGCACCGCGAGGGAACCGAGCCCGATGCTGCTCGCGATTGACGTCGGCAACACCAACGCGGTCTTCGCCGTGCACGACGGCAGCCGCGTCGTCGGCGAATGGCGCTGCCGCACCGAGCGCCAGCGCACCGCCGACGAATACTTCGTCTGGCTGCGCCAGCTGATGGAGTTCGAGCGGATCGAGGGCACGATCAACTCCGTCATCGTGTCCTCGGTGGTGCCGCAGGTGCTCTTCAACCTGCGCGTCCTCGCCGACCGCTACTTCCACACCCGCGCCAAGGTGGTCGGCCGACCCGACGTCAAGCTGCCGGTGGCGCCGCGGGTCGATCCCAACGCCACCGTCGGCGCCGACCGGCTGGTCAACACCGTCGGCGCGTTCGACCGCTATGGCGGCGATCTCATCGTCGTCGACTTCGGCACCGCGACGACCTTCGACGTGATCGATGCCGACGGCGCCTATGTCGGCGGCGTCATCGCGCCCGGCGTCAACCTGTCGTTGAAGGCGCTACACGACGCCGCCGCGGCGCTGCCGTTCATCGACGTGACCAAGCCCGAGCAGGTGGTCGGACGCAATACCATCGCCTGCATGCAGTCGGGCGTCTACTGGGGCTACATCGGGCTCATCGAAGGCATCTGCGCGCGCATCCGCGCCGAGCGCGGCCGGCCGATGACCGTGGTCGGAACCGGGGGACTGTCCACCCTCTTTGCTCAAGGGACAGACGTGCTCGAGAAGATCGACACCGACCTGACCATTCATGGCCTGGTTCTGATCGATCGCCTGAACAGGGAGTGACTGCGCGCCGATGGCAGGACCGGACCGGCTGATCTATCTCGCGCTCGGCGGCGCGGGCGAGATCGGCATGAACATGTACCTCTACGGCCACGGGCCGGCGGGGGCGGAACGCTTCATCCTCGTCGACCTCGGCGTGAGCTTTCCGACGATGGAGTCAACGCCCGGCGTCGACCTCATCATGGCGGACCCTGCGTGGATCCAGGCCCGCGCCGACCGGCTGGACGCTATCTTCATCACCCACGGCCACGAGGATCACGTGGGCGCGCTCGGGCTGCTCTGGCACCGGCTGCGCGCGCCGGTCTATGCGCGCCGCTTTACCGCAGCACTCGCCAAGGGCAAGATGGAGCGCGCCGGCCAGCCGACCGACGCGGTGCGCCAGGTCGACCCGATGCCGCACCAGGTGCACGCCGGGCCGTTCCGCGTCGGCTTCCTGCCGATTGCGCACTCGATCCCGGAGGCGTCGGCGCTTGTCATCGACACGCCGTCAGGGCGGGTGCTGCACACCGGCGACTTCAAGACCGACCCGACGCCGCTGGTCGGCGAGCCTTACGACCCCGCGGTGTTTCGCGCGCTCGGCGAGGCCGGCGTCAAGGCCATGGCCTGCGATTCGACCAACGTCTTCACCGATCACCCGGGGCGGTCCGAGGCGTCGCTTGTCGATCCGCTCGGCGCCTTGATGCACGAGACCGACGGGCTTCTCGTCGCCACCACCTTCGCCTCGAACGTCGCCCGGCTGCAGACGCTGGCCCAGGCCGGCAAGCGTGCCGGCCGCCAGGTCGTGGTGCTCGGCCGGGCGATGAACACCATGCTGAAGACGGCGCACGCCGCCGAGGTGCTCGACGACTTCCCCGAGACGCTCGATCCGCTCGACATCGACAGCGTGCCGCGGCGCGACCTGCTGATCCTCGCCACCGGCAGCCAGGGCGAGCGCCGCGCCGCCACGGCGCAGCTGGCGCAGGGGCGCTACATGGGAATCGAGCTCAAGGAGGGCGACACCTATCTGTTCTCCTCGCGCACCATCCCCGGCAACGAGGTCGCGGTGGCGCGCATCCTCAACCTCCTGTCGGAGCGCGGGGTGACGGTGGTCAACGAGTCGAACGGCCGGTATCACGTCTCGGGCCACGCCAACCGCCCGGACCTCGCCGCGCTGCACGCGCTGGTGAAGCCGGAGATCCTGGTGCCGATGCACGGCGAGCACCGGCACCTGCGCGCGCACGCGGCGCTGGCCGAGGCGCGCGGGATCACCGCAGCGGTGGCGCCGAACGGCACGATGCTCGACCTCGCCGGACCGGAGCCGCGGGTGGTCGAGCACGTCGAGACCGGGCGCCTCTATCTCGACGGCACGGTGCTCATCGGCGCGCTCGACGGCGTGGTGCGCGAGCGCGTACGGATGGCGCTGCGCGGGCACGTTGCGGTCAGCATCATCATCGACGAGCGCGGCCGGCCGCTCGGCGACGCCTGGGTCGAGGCGACGGGACTGCCGGACAACCCGAGGATGCGCGACGGGCTCGAGGGCGCGCTCGAGGCCGAGATCGGCCGGGTGCTGGCACGCGCCAAGCCGCGCGAGCTCGACGACGACGACGCGATCGACGAGCTGGTGCAGCGGACGGTGTCGCGCGTGGCGAACGACGCGGTCGGCAAGAAGCCGGTATGCAAGGTGATGATCTCGCGGCTGGAGGCGTGAGGGCCGCCGCGCCCGCGAAGAAATCGGCGGCATCATGATTGCAAGCGTATGCAAATGGGTGTAGGTACTCGGGGAGCGAATCGTCCCCCACGGTAGAGATCCCACAAATGGCGGCCACGGCCCGGAATTCATCCCTCGTCGAGATCAAGTCCCCCTCAAGGAGTGCGGCCTCCGACCAGGGACAGGTGCGGGAGCTGGTGGCGGAGATCCTCGCCGCCGTGGCGGCGGAGGGCGATGCCGCGGTCGCCCGCTACTCCGAGCGCTTCGACGGCGCGCGGCTCGAGCGGTTCGAGGTTTCGGCGGCCGAGCGCGAGGCGGCGGTCGCGGCGCTCGACGCGCAGACCCGCGCCGACAACGAGTTCGCCATCGCCAACGTCCGGCGCTTTGCCGAGGCGCAGCTCGGCACGGTGGGCGAGCTCGAGGTCGAGATCCTGCCCGGCGTGCATCTCGGGCACCGGGCGATCCCGATCGAGCGCGTCGGCTGCTACGTTCCCGGCGGGCGCTATCCGCTCCTGTCGGCGCCGGTGATGACCATCGTGCCGGCCAAGGTCGCCGGCGTCGCCGAGGTGATCGCCTGCCTGCCGCCGAACGCGCATCCGGCGATGATCGCCGGCTGCCATCTGTCGGGCGCCGACCGGATTTTCCGCATCGGCGGGGCGCAGGCGATCGCGGCGATGGCGTTCGGGACCGAGAGCGTGCCCAAGGTCGAGAAGATCGTCGGGCCGGGCAATGCCTTCGTCAACGAGGCGAAGCGGCAGGTGTTCGGCCCCGTCGGCATCGACCAGCTGGCGGGGCCGTCGGAGATCTACGTGGTCGCCGACGAGACCGGCGACGCGGAGATGATCGCGACCGACCTCCTTGCCCAGGCGGAGCACGACGTGCGCACGCGGGTCGGGCTCATCACCACCGACCGTACGCTCGCCGAGGCGACGCTTGCCGAGGTCGAGCGCCAGCTCGCCGGTCTCTCGACGGCGGCGACCGCGGGGCAGGCGTGGCGCGACTACGGCGAGATCGTGCTCGCGGCGGACGAGCCGGCGATGATCGCCTGCTCCGACGCGATCGCGGCCGAGCATCTGCAGGTGCACACCCGCGATCCGCAGGCGTTCGCGAAGAAGCTCCGCAACTACGGCTCGCTCTTCATCGGCGAGCTGGCGAGCGTCGTCTATTCCGACAAGTGCTCGGGCACGAACCACACGCTGCCGACGATGGGCGCGGGGCGCTACACCGGCGGGCTCTGGGTAGGGACGTATCTCAAGGTCGCCACGCATCAGTGGTTGGAGCCGACCGGGGTCCGCGCCGTCGCGCCGGCCGCGGTGCGGCAGAGCGCGAGCGAGGGGCTCGAGGGGCACCGGCGCGCGGCGCAGCTGCGGCTCGACCGGATGCAGATCCGCGAACCCGCCTGACCCGCACGCGCTACGGCGAGAGGCCGGGCGAACGAAGCCACGGCGCGAGCGGCGGCCGCTGCGCGCCGTGGTCGGTCGCGCGCTCGAACGCTGCGCCGATCCGGCAGATGAGCGCCTCGGCGCCCGGCCGGCCGATGATCTGAAGGCCGACCGGCAGCCGGTCGACGAAGCCCGCCGGGACCGACAGCGCCGGGTGGCCGGTCAGGTTGCAGGGAAGCGTACGCATCGGGTTCCAGCCGGCCGTGCCGTCGCGATACGGCGCGACCGGCGGCGGCGGCGCGAGGTTCGTGGCGGTGATGAGCGCGTGGTGGCTGAGGAGGAGTGCGTCCATGGCCTCGGCGGCGCGGAGTCCGGCCGAGCGTGCCGCGGCGAGGTCGGCCGCCGTCACCGTGCGTCCGCGCAGCAGGCTGGCGCGGGTCGCGCACCCGTAGCCCTGCGGGTCCGCGTCCAGCGGCGCGCGGTGGACGGTGTAGGCCTCCGCATCGAGGATCAGGCCTCCGGCCCGCTCGAGCGGCGCATAGTCGGGGAGCGTGACCTCGGCGATCCGAGCGCCGAGGAGGCTGAGCTCCGAGGCGGCCGCGTCGAGGACGGCGAGGACGCGGGCGTCGAGGGCTGGGTCGTGGGCGAACCAGTCGCGTGCGTAGCCGAGCACCAGCCCGGCGATGCCGCGGTCGAGGCCGGCGCTGGCCGGAGGCCCCGCGTCGGCGATCGCGTCGAAGGTCAGCGCGGCCTCGGCGACGGTGGCGCTGATCGGGCCGACGGTATCGAGGGTGGCGGCGAGCGGGAAGACGCCTGCGGCCGGCACCCGGCCGCGGGTCGGCTTCAGGCCGACGACGCCGCACCAGCCGGCGGGGCTGCGGATCGAGCCGCCGGTGTCGGTGCCGAGCGCGCTGCGCACGAGGCCGGCGGCGACGGCGACGGCGGAGCCGGAGGACGAGCCGCCGGTGATCCGCTCCGGGTTCCACGGGTTCACCGCCGGCGGCGCCGGCCCGTCGAAGGCCGGGCCGACGGTCGCGTACTCGTAGGTCGCGAGCTTGCCGAGAAGGACCGCGCCGGCGCGGCGCATCCGGGCGACGACAGCGGCGTCGGAAATGGCCGGAGCGGCCGGGCGGCGCGAGCCGCAGGCGGTCGGCAGTCCTGCGATGTCGATAATGTCCTTGACCGCCAGCGGAATGCCGTGGAGCGGCCCGCGGTCGTCGCCGGCGGCGAGCGCCCGATCCGCCGCATCCGCCTCGGTCAGCGCCGTCTCCGACGCGACGAGGACAAAACTGTGCAGGCCCGGGTCGCGGGCGGCGATCCGGGCAAGGTGCGCCTCGACGAGGTCGACCGACTTGAGGCTGCCGTCGCGCAGGCGGCGCGCAGCCTCGGCGAGGTCGAGGTCAGGTGCGGGCATTCTCGAACGCGGTCCACGCCGCCTCGAACGCGGCGAAGTCGAAGCCCGGGCGGCGCGCCGGGCCGAGCACCAGCCCCTCCGTGTCGCGCAGCTTCTGGATGCACGCGGCGAGGCCGCCCAGCACCTCGGGCGGAATGACCACGGCGCCATGGCGGTCGGCGTGCACGAGATCGCCGGGCGCTACCGTCAGGCCGAAGACCGTGACCGGTGTTGCGTTCTCCAGCACGTGAACGAAGCCGTGGCTCGGGCCGATCGAGCCCGCGACCACCGGGAAGCCGTCGGGCAGGTCGCCGAGGTCGCGCATGACGCCGTTGGTCAGCGCGCCCGAGAGGCCGAGGCCCTTGTGCACCTCGGTGTTGATCTCGCCCCAGTAGGCGCCGATGCAGCCGGGGAAATCGACGTCCTCGATCACCGCCACCGCCGGCCTCGGCGCCTCTGCCATCATCCGGTAGTAGTCCATGCGCCGGGCGCGGATCACCGGCGCCGGCTCGGTCGGCGGCGCGGTCCCGGAGATCTTCGCGGTGACGGCAAAGCCCACCATCGCCGGCGCGGCCGGGTGCGAGGCGAGCATGGTGCCGCGGGTGAAGCGGGCGAAGCCGCGCCTGCCCTCCACCACCTCGATGGCGTTGCAGACCGTGGGGGTGTCGGCGCCGCGGAGGAGCGCGAGGAGGTCGTCGTCGATCATTGGGAGAGCCATCGGGTGATCTCTGCGTTGGTGGCGTCGGGTTGCTCCAGCGTCGGCAGGTGGCCGGCGCGCGGGATGACGGCGAGGCGGGAGCCGGGGATGAGCGCGTGCATGCGCAGGTGGCGGTCCATCGGGCAGAGGCGGTCGTCCTCGCCGGTCAGGACGAGCGTCGGGCCGCGGTAAGCGGCGAGGGTCTCCTGCTGGTCGGGCCGGCTCGCGAGAGCCCGCGACTGGCGGACGAAGGCCGTGGGCCCGAGCGCGAGCGCCATGGCGAGGCAGAGGTCGAGGAGGTCGCTCCGCGACTGGTCGGCAAGGTAATGCGGCAGCATCGCCTCGCGCATCACGCCGTCGAGGTCGCCGGCCTCGGCGCGAGCGATCTGCGGGCCGCGCCGCTCGCGCACGGCATCGGTCTCGGCGAAGGGGTTGGTGTCGAGAAGCGCCAGCCGCGCGACGCGGGCGGGCGCCTGTCGCACGATCTCCATGGCGAGGATGCCGCCCATGGAGAGGCCGATGAGCGCGAAGCGGGGCGGCGCATCTCCCAGCACCTCGGCGGCGAGCGCGGCCATGCTGTCGTGCCCGGCGAGCGATGGCACGACGAGGCAGCGCTCGGCCGAAAGCGCCGCGAGCTGCGGGCCCCAGAGGCGGGCGTCGCACATCATGCCGGGCAGGAGGACGAGGGGGGTCATGCGGGGAGTGCCCCTCCGGGGCGCGGAGCCGCCTTCGGCGCATGCCTGCGCTTCGCGCAGCTGCCTCCGGCGGGAGTTTTTTCGCCAGGAAGAACGGGCCGCCAGCGCAGGCCGCGCGGCGCGGCCGCACATCCGCGAGGGCCCCGTCGCGTGATCGCGTCAGATCCCTGCGCTGGCGCGGTATTCCAGAAGCCGTTCACGGAAGCGTCCCCTTGTCAGACCGGCGCCGCGGGCGGGATGGTCGCCCTCGGCGCCGGCTTCGGCGATCAGGCCGAACGGGTCGGGCCGGCCTCGTCGTCGGTCTTGCGCACCCGGTAGAGGCTCGCCTCGCCGGTCATCGACGGCGCCAGCGTCCGCGTGAGGTTCGGCGGCACGGCGCAGGTGTCGCCGGGGGCGAGGGTCGCCTCGCCGCCGTCCCAGCCGAGGCGCCAGTGGCCGCGCATCACCATCAGCACCTCGTGGCGGTCGGTGGTGTAGGGCGTCTCGGGGATCGAGCCGCGGGTCAGGAGCTCGACCTCGAAGCCGGGCCGGTCCTTGAGCACGCCGTCGGCGCCGATCACCTTCGCCGGCGCCTTGCCGGCGAGCGCCATCAGATCCCAGTAGCGGGCGACGTAGTTCGGCACCACCTCGAGGGCTGTCGGCTCGGGGAAGGCCTTGAGCGCCTCGTCGTCGAGAAGCGGCATCGGCTTCACGCCCTCGGGCAGGCTCTGGCCCTTCTTGCTGTCGTAGAGCTTGCCGTTCTCGCCGAGCACGAGGCCGTGGTCCTTGGCATCGGTGATGACCTGCGGCGCCCAGATCACGCCGCCCCCCGCGTCGTCGCCGCCGAGGATCGCCATGATCATGCCGTAGTCGGTGCCGATGTTCTCGAAGCCGCGGAAGATGCCGGTCGGGATGTCGAAGATGTCGCCCTCCTCGAGCACCACCTCGCCGGCATTGCCCCAGCGGCCCCAGAAGAAGCGCCAGCGGCCCTTGAGGACGAAGAAGACCTCGGCCGTGCGGTGGCTGTGGAGCGAGTTACGGCACTTCGGCGGCTGGCCGGCGGCGCCGATGTTGAAGCCCGGCGTCTCCTTGATGTGGACGTGCTGGTCGGGGCTCTCGGAGACGCCGCCGCCGATGATGGTGAAGTTCTCCTTCTGGTTCGAGCCCGGGGTGTGGGCGTCGATGAAGGCGGTCTTGCAGGGCTTGAGGTCGCCGTACCGGACGATGCGCTTTTCCATGTCCGCCGCGGTCAGGCGGTCGAGCTCGAGGGTCGTCATCAGATGTCTCCCGTGTGCAGAAGGATCTGTTTCCAGATCGAGATTTCGTCGAAGAGGGTGAATTCACGGCGCAGGCCCCACGGCCCGAACTCGGCGTGGGTGATGCCCATGACGTGCACCGGAGCCCCGGTCGGGGCGCCGAAGAGGCCGAAGCCGTCGTGCCTGCCGTCGAGGCTCCAGCGCACGGCGGCACGCCAGGGCTGGCCGGGGTCGGCGCGGCCGATCACGTGGTGGATGGCGAACTCGGCCGACGGGAAGGACGAGCGCAGCCGCATCCACTGCGTCTCGGCAAAGTCCCAGGACCAGCCGCCGATGGCGCCCGGGTGCTCGGTGCGCACCGCGCGGTCGTACTCGGCGCGGATCACGGTCAGGTCCTTGTCCATGATCCGGGTCAGGATGTCGGCGAGCCGCTGGCCCCATTCGTTGTCGTTGCCGCGCGAGGCGTAGGGGCCGGGCACGTCGTCGGCCGGGGTGAACGGTCGTCGCGCCTTCTCGGGCCCGCCTTCCCGGGCGATCTCGGCGCGGGTGAATGCCAGCGGGTCGAAGCCGAGCTGTATCGCGATGCCCGAATAGTCGCGGATCAGCCACTCGTCGTAGATCACGTCGTCCTTGGCGGCGCAGTCAGCGATGACTCGAATGGTGAAGCTGCGCCCGGTGGGCGGCCCGAAGATTCCGTGGCCGGTGTGGGTGCCGCTCGTCACCAGGCGATGCGAGGAGAGGAAGCCCGCGTCCTCGTCGCCGGACCAGATCACGTCCTCGCCGAGAAGCTGACGGTCGGGCATCTCGGCGAGCGTCGCCAGCGTGCCGTCGATCACGCCCTGGTTGCCGCGAACGATGCCCGAGGGGAAGCGCATGACGATGTCGCGGGCATAGTAGTGGTCGAGCGTGCGAAGGCCGCGGTCCTCCCAGATCTCCTTGGTAATCTTCAGGATGTAGTCGGGGAGGTCGGTGAACTTCGGGTCGAAGCCTTTCACTGCACCGCCCCCGTCTTGAGGAGGATCTGCTTCCAGATCGCGGTCTCGTCGATCAACGTCCACTCGCGGCGGACGGCCGGCTGGCCGCCGCGGCCGAATGGGCCGAACTCGGCCTGGCTCATGCCCATGATGTAGACGTCAGCGCCGGTCGGAGTGCCGAAGCGGCCCCAGCCCGAATGCTTGCCGTGGAGCGACCAGCGCAGCGCGGCCCGCGGCGGCATCAGCGGGTCGTCGCGGCCGATGACGTGCTCGAGCCTGAAGGTCGCGTCGGGAAAGGCGGCGCGCAGGCCCATCCAGAACTGGTCGGCGTCGGACCAGCCGAGGCCGTCCTGGCCGCCGGGATAGAAGAGGCTGACAGCGCGGTCGTACTCGGCCGGGATCACCGCCAGATCGGCGGCCATGATCCGGCCGACGATGTCGGCGTAGCGCTGGCCCCACTCGTTGGCGTTACCGCGGCCGTCGTACGGGCCGGCCACGTCGGTCGCCGGGGTCATTGGCTGCACGCACCGCTCCGGGCCACCTTCGCGGGCGATGAGCTGGCGCGTCCAGTCGACCACGTCGAAGCCGAGCTGCTTGACGATTGCCGACTGGTCGCGCACCAGCCACTCGTCATAGACGTGGTCGTCGCGGATCGCGCAGTCGGCGAGGATGCGGTAGGCGACGCGCTTGCCGGTCGGCGCGCCGTACATGCCGGGGCGGCTGTGGGTGGCGGTGCAGACGAGGCGGTGCGACGAGAGATAGGCGTCGGTCGCGTCAGTGGCGCGGGCCGGGTCCTCGCACCAGATCACGTCCTCGCCGAGCAGCTCGCGGTCCGGGAACTCGGCGAGCGTCGCCATGGTGGCGGCGATGATGCGGTCATTGCCGACGAGCACCGAGGCTGGCGAGCGCACGACGAGGCCCTCGCGGTAGCGGTGGGTGAGGCTCGCGATCTCGCGATCCTCCCAGATCTCCTTGGTAATGCCGATGATGAAATGCGGTACGTCCCGCCATTTCGCGTCGAAGCCCTTCACGGATGCTGTCCCTCTGCTGGTCTGGTCGATCCGCGCGCCACGAGTGCGCCGTCGATCTGGATTCGCCGCGGCTCGGTGTCGCCGCCCTCGATGCGGTCGATCAGGATCGTCACCGTCTCGGCGACCATCCGGTTGATGCGCTGGCGGAAGGTGGTGAGGTCGTAGGCGGGCCAGGCCGCCGGCGGCACGTCGTCGAAGCCGGCGACGGCAACGTCGTCGGGAACCCTGAGCCCGAGCTCGAAGCGCAGCACGTCCATCACCGCGAAGGCCATGTGGTCATTGCAGACGAAGACCGCGTCGGGATGGTCGGCGCGGTCGAACATCCGCCGCGTCGCCTCCTGGGTCTGGTCGCGCAGGAAGTTGCCGATGCCGCGGGCGTAGAGGCTCTGCCCGGCGGCCTCGAGCCCGTCGCGGAAGCCGATCTCGCGATCGCGCTGCGTCGAGGCGCCCTCGTACCCGGCGATGTAGCCGATGCGGGTGCGACCGAGCTCGACCAGGTGCTCGGCCATCGCCTGGCCACCGGCCCGGTTCTCGGTCGTGACGCTCGAGAGTCGCGCGTCGTCCTGGTCGCGGTTGAAGAGCACGACGGGGATGCCGAGCGCGTGGCACTGGCCGGCGAGGACCGAGGACATGGCGACGGAGGCGAGGACCAGTCCGTCGACCTGGTAGTCGAGGATCTCCTGGAGCACGGTCTCGACGTCGCCGACCGTGGAGGAGGCCATGAAGACGAGGACGTGGTAGCCCTTCTGCTGCAGCGCGACCGAGAGCCGCTCGACGGCCTCGGGATAGAAGAAGTTGTCGAGGTAGGCGACGACGAGGCCGATGATCCGGCTGCGCCCGGTGATGAGCGAGCGCGCGAGCACGTTCGGCCGGTATCCGAGCTCGGCCGCCGCCTTTCGCACCTTGGCGATCGTCGCCTTGGAGGCCGAGGCGCCGGGGGTGAAGACCCGACTGACCGCCGACTGGCTGACGCCCGCCAGCCGTGCCACGTCCACCGATGTCACCTTCTCGTTCGCCATCGCTCAGTCCGCCGTCCAGCCTCCGTCGACCATCAGCGCGGTGCCGGTGACGAGCGCCGCCGCGTCGGAGGCGAGGTAGGCGACGGCTCCCATGATGTCCTCGACCCGGCCGACGCGGCCGAGCTTGATCTTTTCCTCGAGCCAGCGCCGCCGCTCGGGATCGGCGAAGGTCGCCTCGGTCAGCGGGGTCCGGATGAAGGTCGGGCAGACGGTGTTGACGCGGATGCCGTGCCGGCCCCACTCGATCGCCATCGCCTTGGTGAAGCCCTCGACGGCGTGCTTGGTGGCACAATAGACCGCGCGGTCGATGCCGCCGACGTGGCCCATCTGCGACGAGATATTGATGAGCGATCCGGGCGTGCCGGCGGCGATCAGGCCGCGGGCGACGGCCTGGGTGACGAAGTAGGCGCCGCGGATGTTGAGCGCGGTGACGGCGTCGAAGTCCTCCGGCGTCGTCTCCGCGGCGGGGCTGTGCCGCGCGGAGCCGGCGCTGTTGACGAGGATCTCGAACGGCCCGCGCTCGCCGACCGCGGCGCGGGTGGCCTCGACGTCGCCGACGTCGAGCGGCAGCGCCTCCGCCGCGAGGCCCTCGGCGCGGAGGGTCGCGACCGCTTCGTCGAGCTTCCCCGCCGAGCGGGCGGCGAGGGTGACCGCGGCCCCCTGCTCGGCGAGCGCGACCGCGCAGCCGAGGCCGATGCCGGACGAGGCGCCGGTGACGAGCGCGCGGCGGCCGTCGAGGCGGAACGAGGGGGTGCGCGGGAGGGTCATGGCTTGCCGGCCCCGGGCGAGTGGACTAACTTGAGTGGACTAAGTCCGGAGGACGGCATGAAGCAGGTCAACATCCACGAGGCGAAGACGCACCTGTCGCGGCTGGTCGAGGCCGCGGCGCGCGGCGAGGTCTTCGTCATCGCCAAGGCCGGGAAGCCGCTCGTCAAGGTGGTGCCGGTGGAGGCGGACGAGGGGAGACCGAAGCCGAAGCGGTTTGGCATGCTCGAGGGACAGTTCAAGGTTCCCGACGACTTCGACACCTTCATGCAGGACGAGATCATCGACATGTTCGAGGGCAAGTACGAAACCGGGCCGATTGTCTGGGGCAAGCCCTGGACAAAGAAGGAATGAGGCTGCTGCTCGACACCCCTATCGTTCTCTGGGCCGCGGTCGGTTTCGATCGCCTTCCGGCCGGGGCCAAGGAGATCGTCGTCGGGGCCGACGTGGAGCTCGTCTTCAGCGTCGCCAGTCTGTGGGAGGTGTCGATCAAGGGCAGCCGCGGACGGGACAAGTTCGACCTTGAGCCGACCCCGCTCCGCCGCGGCTTGCTGGATGGGGGTTGGGAGGAGCTGCCGGTGCTGGCGGCGCACGCGATCGCTGCCGGCGCCCTGCCTCCCATCCACCGTGACCCGTTCGACCGGCTGCTGCGGGCGCAGGCAACGGTCGAGGGCATGACGCTCGTCACGTCCGATCGGACGCTTGCCTCCTACCCCGGCCCGGTGCGCCTGGTCTGACATCAGTCCACCACCTCGACCGGCAGGGCCGGGGCGCCGTAGGCGACGTTGCGCTTGCCGTAGCGGCGGACGCGGACGTTGGCCTGCTCGGCGTGGCCCACGAAGCCTTCGAGGAGGCAGAGGCGGGAGCAGTACTCGCCGATCCGCGCCGCGGCCTCGTCGGTCGTGACCTTCTGGTAGCTGTGGGTCTTGATGAACTTGCCGACCCAGAGGCCGCCGGTGTAGCGGCCGGCCTTCTTCGTCGGCAGCGTGTGGTTGGTGCCGATCACCTTGTCGCCATTGGCGACGTTGGTGCGCGGCCCGAGGAACAGTGCGCCGTAGGAGCGCATGTGCTCGAGGAACCAGTCGTCGCGGTCGGTCATCACCTGCACGTGCTCGGAGGCGATGTCGTTCGCCACGTCCAGCATCTCCTCGTAGGTCGAGCAGACGATCACCTCGCCGTAGTCCTCCCAGCTCTTGCGGGCGGTGCCGGCGGTCGGCAGGATCGCGAGCAGGCGGTCGATCTCGGCGAGCGTCGCCTGGGCGAGCTTGCGGGAGTTCGTGACCAGCACCGCGGGCGAGTTGTAGCCGTGCTCGGCCTGCCCGAGCAGGTCGGTCGCGACCATCTCCGCGTCGACGGTGTCGTCGGCGATCACCATCGTCTCGGTCGGGCCGGCGAAGAGGTCGATGCCGACGCGGCCGTAGAGCTGGCGCTTGGCTTCGGCGACGAAGGCGTTGCCGGGGCCGACGAGCATGTCGACGGGCGCGATCGTCTCGGTGCCGAGCGCCATCGCGCCGATCGCCTGGACGCCGCCGAGCATGTAGATCTCGTGCGCGCCGCCGAGGTGCATCGCGGCGATCACCGCCGGGTTCGGCTTGCCCTGGAACGGCGCCGTGGCGGCGACGATGCGCGGCACCCCGGCGACCGAGGCGGTCGCCACCGACATGTGCGCCGAGGCGACCATCGGGAACTTGCCGGCCGG
>JBDHSS010000007.1:0-25542 GCA_039808205.1 Paracoccaceae bacterium
CGGCCGCCGTCTCGGCGGCTTCGGGGAGCGCGGCGGCGCCGCCGACCGCCTCGACGAGGCCGCCAAGCGTGGTCTCCGCGCGCGGACGGTCCCAGACGACGGCGCCGTTGCGCATGGCGATGATCCGGTCGGCGACCTGGAGCACCTCGTGGAGCTTGTGGCTGATGAAGACGACGCCGAGGCCGGCGCGGGCGCGGGCGGCGATGTGGGCGTGCAGGGCCCGCGCCTCCGCCGAGCCGAGCGAGGAGGTCGGCTCGTCGAGGATCAGCAGCCGGAGCCGCGGGTCGTGCGCGGCGCGGGCGATCTCGAGCATCTGCCGCTCGGCGATGTCGAGGCGGCCCACGCGGGCGTCGGGGTCGATTTGCGCGGCCGGGAAGATCGCCGCGAGGCTCGCGCGCACCGCGGCGCGGTAGGGGGCGAGCCAGAAGGGCAGGGGCCGCGCCCGGCCCGGCTGCTCGAGGAAGAAGTTCTCGGCCGCCGTCAGGTTCGGGCAGAGCGACAGCTCCTGGTGGACGATGCGGATGCCGCGGGCGTGCGCCTCGCGCGGGCCGTAGTATCCGAGGTCGACGGGGGCGCCGTCGACCTCGAAGCTGCCGGCGTCAGGGCGGGTGGTGCCGGTCAGCACCCGCATCAGCGTCGACTTGCCGGCGCCGTTGGCGCCGATCAGCCCGACGACCTCGCCGGTGCGGACGGCGAGGGAGACCGCGCGGTTGGCGGTGGTCGGGCCGTAGGTCTTGTCGATGCCGGAGAGCGCGACGAGCGGCGCGCCCGGCCGGAGCGGCCGGGCGTCGGTTCCGCGGAGATGGTCGACGCGGCGCACGGCTCCTGGTCAGCCGCCGGCGTTGGTGAGGTGCTCGGTCACCCATTCGTGGTCGTAGCTCGGGCTGATGATGAACCCGGGCTTGAGATCGCGCGCGGTGGCGTCGAGGTTTGCGGCGTCGACCACGGCGACCGGCATGTTGATCGCCTTCGGCGGATTGGCGCCTTGCGTGATGTCGTAGGCGAACCAGAAGGCGGCGCCGCCGATGCCCGGCGTCGTGTTCATCGAGGTGGTCTTGTAGTCGGGCTGCTTCTTGGTGAGCTCGTTCCACCAGATCACGAAGTCCGAGCTGCCGCCGCCCTCGATCACCGGCATCTTCTCGGCGTAGGGTCCGCCGTACTGCTCGAAGGCGCGCGCGATGCCGAAGTCGTCGGAGCCCCCCTGGGCGAGCACGGCATCGACGGGCGGCAGCGAGGGCAGGATGTTGGCGATCGCCTGCTGGGCGACGGAGGCCGTCGCCTCGCCGATCACCTCGGCCACGACCTTCACCTCCGGGTGCTGATCGAGCACGGCTTTCTGAGCGGCGTACATCTCGGCGTCGGGGCGGGAGCCGGAGACGCCGCGGACGACGACGACGTTGCCCTTGTCGCCGATGAGGTCGAGGGTCGCCTTGGCCTGGGCGGTCTTGTAGCCGGTGAAGTCGAAGCCGAGCTTCCAGGCGCAGTCGGCGGAGAGCAGCGAGTCGAATGCCACGACCTTGATGCCGGCGTCGCAGGCACGGGTGGCGATGTCGTTGAGCGCGCTGTCCGAGGCCGCGTTGATCGCGATCGCATCGACCCCGCGCAGAATGAGCTCGGCGAGCTGGCTGTTCTGCTGGGCGACGGAGCCGTCGCCGTTCAGCACGACGTAGTCGGCGATCAGGCCCTCGGCCTTTGCGGCCTCGGCCTGCTCGGTGAAAGCGTCGACCATCTGCCGGCGCCAGGTGTTGCCGTAGAAGGAGTTCGAGAGCGCGATCACCGGCTTGTCCTGAGCGGTGGCCGGAGAGGGGCCGGCGAGGGGCAGCGCCGCGACCGCGGCGGCGGTGAGAAGCAGGAGCGTCTTCATGGGCGTGGTCCTCCGGTTGTCGTTTCTCAGGTCTCGATCGGGCGGATGATGCGGCGCTTGCGGATCGCGATGCGGCGGGCGCGGAGCGTGTCGACGAGCACCGCGAGGAAAATGATCGCCGCCATCAGGATCGGCTGCAGGTAGAGGTTGACCCCGGTGAACACGAGGCCGGACTTCACCGTCTGGATCAGCGTCGCGCCGACGACGGCGCCGAGCGCCGAGCCGATGCCGCCGAAGAGGCTGGCGCCGCCGAGCACCGCGGCGGCGATCACGTCGAACTCGCGCCCCTCGCCGAAGCCGGCGTCCAGACGGCCGATCTGGCTGATGACGATGAAGCCGGCGAGGCCGGCGCAGGCGCCGGAGATGACGTAGACCCGTGCCTGCACCCAGGCGACCGGCAGGCCTGCCTTGCGCGCCGCCTCCGGGTCGTTGCCGACGGCGTACACCTGCCGACCGAAGGTGGTGCGCGACAGGACCACATGCGCCGCGAGCGCGAGCAGCAGGAAGACCACGATCGGCATCGGCACCGGCCCGACCGAGGAGAGGCCGAAGTCGCGCATCGCCCGGTCGAAGTCGAACTGCTGCGAGCTCGTCAGGAAGGCGCCGAAGCCGCGGAAGGCGAAGAGCGTCGCGAGGGTGACGATGAAGGGGATGATCCGGAGGCCGACGATCGCGGCGGCGTTGATCGCCCCGAGGAGGCCCCCCGCCAGCACCGCGACGACGAGGCCGCCGCCGACGCCGATCCCGAGGTCGCGCATGGCGAAGCCGGCGATCAGCGGCGCGAGGTACATGACCGCCCCGACCGACAGGTCGATGCCGGCGGTCAGCAGCACGAAGGTGATACCGATCGCGGCGATGCCGATGAAGGCTGCCTGCTTGATGATGTTGCCGAGGCTTTCGGGCGTGAGGAACCCCGGCGCCTGCGCCCCGAACCAGAGGAGCACGGCGGCGAAAATGAGAAGCGTCGCGTGGCGGAGCGCGAGGTCGGAGAGGCGGGACATCAGGCCACCGCCTCGCGGAAGGCCGCGGCGAGGAGCTTCTCGCGGTCGAAGGGCGGCGCGAAGGCGGCGGTGAGCTCGCCGCGGCTCATGACGAGGATGCGGTCGCACATGCCGATCAGCTCCTCGAGCTCGGACGAGATGAAGAGGACCCCGCCGCCTGCCGCCGCCAGCCGGTCGGCGAGGGCGTAGATCTCGTACTTCGCGCCGACATCGACGCCGCGGGTCGGTTCGTCGAGGATGAAGAGCCGCGGGTCGCGCATCAGCCACTTGCCGATGACGACCTTCTGCTGGTTGCCGCCGGAGAGCGCCTTGACCGGCTGGCGGGCGATGTTCGCCGCCCGGATGCCGAGCTCGACCTTCGCCCGCTCGGTCGCCTCGACATGCGCCTCGCGGTCGATCAGCGCCAGCGGGCCGCGGCCGAAGTCGCGCACCGCGACGAGCGACAGGTTCTCCGCGACCGGCGCCTCCATCATCAGCCCCTCCTCGCGGCGGTTCTCGGTGACGAAGGCGAGCCCCGCGGCGATCCGCGCCTTCGGCGGTCCGGCGAGCGGCGCGGCGCCAAGCCGCAGGGTGCCGGCCGCGAGCGGGTCGAGGCCGAAGATGCCTCTGGCGAGCTCGCTGCGGCCGGAGCCCATCAACCCGAAGAGCCCGAGGATCTCGCCGGCGCGCACGTCGAACGTCACGCCCTCGAGCACCCCGGCCTGGCTCAGGCCCTCGGCGCGGAAGACGATCTCCTCGTCCGGCGCCGCCACCCGGTCGGGGAAGAGACCCGAGAGCTCGCGCCCGATCATCGAGCGGATCATCCGCGCGACCGGCATGTCGCGCGTCTCGCCCTCGTCGATCAGCCGGCCGTCGCGCAGGACGGCGATGCGGTCGCAGATCCGCGCCACGTCGCCGAGGATGTGGCTGATGTAGATGATCGTCCGCCCCTCGGCCTTCAGCCGCGCGATCACGTCGAAGAGCCGCGCCGTCTCGCGCGGCGTCAGCGAGGTCGTCGGCTCGTCGAAGATGATGAGGTCGGCGGCGCGGTGCAGCGCCTTGGCGATCTCGACGAGCTGCCGCTCGCCCGGCGCGAGCTCGCCGACGATTGTCTCCGGCGCATGCTCGACGTCGAGCCGGGCGAGCAGCGCCCGCGTCGCCTCGGCGATGCGCTTGCGGTCGATCAGCCCGAAGCGGCGGGGGAAGCCGTCGATGAAGACGTTCTCGGCGATCGAGAGGTTGGTGAAGAGGTTGAGCTCCTGATGGATGAAGGCGATGCCGCGTGTCGTCGCGTCCGCCGCCGAGGCAGGCGCGTAGGGCTCGCCGCGCCAGATCATCGCCCCCGAGGACGGCGCCACCACGCCGCCGATCATGTTCATCAGCGTCGACTTGCCGGCGCCGTTCTCGCCGATCAGCCCGAGCGTCGCGCCCTGCTCGATCGCGAGCGTCACGTCGCGGACCGCCGGCACGCCGAACCAGTCCTTGGCGAGGCTGTCGAGGGCGAGGAGCGCCGTCATGTCGCCGCCCTGAGCAGGCGGGTGCGAACCACGTCGAGAAGGGCGGCCATCAGGATCACGCCCCCTTTCACCATGTCGATGTGGAAGGTCGAGAGGTTCATCAGGTTCAGCGTGTTCGAGAGCAGCACGAAGAAGAGCACGCCGAAGAAGGTCCAGATGATCTTGCCCTTGCCGCCGAAGAGCGAGGTGCCGCCGATCACCGACGCGCCGATCACGTCGAGCAGGAACGTGCCGGCGCCGAGCGTCGGCCGCCCGGTCTCGAGCCGGGCGGTGTAGAGGATCGAGGCAATCGCGGCGCAGACGGCGGAGATGATGAAGACGGTGACGATCACCCGCGCCACCGGCACGCCGGAGATCTCGGCGGCCTTGCGGTTGATGCCGATCGCGAAGACGTAGCGGCCGAACACCGTGCGGTTCAGCAGGAGGTGGGCGAAGGCCGCCACGGCGAGCGCGATCACCATCGGCCAGGTGACGAAGGAATAGACCTCGCGGCGCGGCAGCTGGCTCTCGAGCTTCGGCCCGAGGTAGACCGAGACGAGGTCGCCCCTGCCGAGCGTGACGAAGCTGTCGGGCAGCTCGCGGATGTTGTTCGACTGGGTGAGCCAGATCGCGAAGGCGCCGACGGCGATCATGGTGACGAGGGTGACCATGAAGGGTGGCATGCCGAGGCGGGCGACGGCCGCGCCGTTGCAGGCGCCGATGACGGCGGCGACGGCGAGCATCGCGGCGATGGCGATGGGCGCCGCCCACGGGCTCGCGGCCAGCCACCCGCCCTTCTCGGTGAGGAAGCTGCCCCAGATCGGCGCGTTGGCGAGCACCTGCGCCGGGGCGGCGGTCGCGATCAGCATCGCGGCAACGACGCTCGTCAGGCCCATGACCGCGCCTTGGCTCAGGTCGATGCCGGCGATCGTCAGCACGAAGGTCTGGCCGACCGCGACGACGAGGAGCGGCCACATGTTCGACATCAGGTTGGTCAGGTTCCCGGGCGTCGACAGCGTCGGCAGGAAGGGGACGAGGACGAGGAAATAGGCGAGCGACAGGTAAAGGACGAAATAGTCGGACAGGAGCACCCGCCGGAGGCGGCCGCCGAGGTCGGCGCCGGGTCGCGGGGCGGGAACTCGGATGTCCGGCCGGGGCGTGGCCCCGGCCGGGGAGAGGTCCTTCATCGTCAGGACTTGTTCTTCAGGAAGCCCTGGGACAGGAGCACGCAGCCCCACATGTCCATCTCGCGCTCGCCGAGGTTGTCGGTGGTGAGCGCGAAGCCGGGATCCGCGATCACCTGGTTCGGCTGCGCCTCGCCGGCGTCGATCGCCGCGAGGATGGCGTTCAGCGACTGCTCGGCCTCGAAGTAGAGGTCCTGCACGCCGGTCGCGTCGACGAAGCCGTCCTTGATGAGCTGGCAGGCGGTGGCGTCGCCGTCGAGGCCGGCCATCCAGACGTGGCCGTCCTCGCCCGCCTTCTTCCACAGGCCGCGGGGCTCGAGGACCGAGCGGATGGTGGGGAAGAGGAAGTCCGACGACGTGAAGAGCAGGTCGACCTGCGGGTTCGCCGTCACCGCCGCCTCGAGGTTGGCAAGTGCCGTCGCGGCGTCCCACTGCGAGGCGACCTCGATCACGTTGAAGCGGTCGGCATGCTTGTTGATCGCGGCGTAGAAGCCATCCTTGCGCCCGACCGCGTTCGGGTCGCCGAGGTCGCCAACGACGATGATCGCGTTGAGCTTGCCCTCGGGCTTCGCTGCCAGCGCCTTCTCGACAATCGAGTCGACGGCCTGGCCGGCGATCGTCGCGTTGTCGGCGACGACGACGATGCCCTTGGAGAGATCGCTCGGCGGGCGGTTGAAGACGGCGATGGGCGTGTCGGCCTCCTGCGCCTCGGCGACGATCGTGGTTGCGCTCTCGCCGTCCTGCGGGATGAGGATGATGCCGTCGACCCCTTGGGCGATGCAGTCGCGCACCTGCTCGAGCTGGCGGTTCGCGTCCTCGTTGGCGTTGCGCTCGATCACGGTGTGGCCCGCGTCCTGGAGCGTCTTGGTGATGGCGCCGTGGCCCGCCACCCAGAACTCGGTCTCGAGGTCCTGGAAGGCGAAGCAGATGGTGGCGGCCGAGGCGCCGGAGGCAGCGCAGAGGCCGACTCCGAGGATCGTGCCGGCGGCGAGACGGGTCAGGCTGTTCATTATTCTCTCCCTGTGCAGTCGTCGTTGGTGGTCAGGCGGCCTGTTCCGGATGGCAGATGTCCTGCACCGACCGCAGCACCGCGTCGGGCGCGAACACCCGCTCGAGCCAGTCCTCCCGGAAGATCTCCGGCCTCGCCTGGGCGATGGCGTGCAGCGCCCCGTCGGAGAAGCGGCCCTCGGGGAAGATCCCGAAGGCGATGGCGAGCTCGATGTTGAGATGTCCGAGGATGAAGTCGTGCGCCGCCTGCTCGGGCACGCCGCGCCGCACCGCCTCGTCGGTCGCCTCGCGGAGCGCGAGCGCCAGAGTGGCGCCGACGGTTTCCGAGAGCGCGGGCTCCAGGATGGCGATCTGCTCCACCGTGCAGCGGTGCGAGCGCATCACCGGCTTGTAGATCTCGCGCGCCACCTCCTCGCAGAGCGCGTAGTGCGCCTCCGGCCCCTGCATCAGCGCGCAGACGATGTGCTGCTTCGCTGCGATGCCGCCGAAATGGTCGGCCTTGGCCGCCGGATCGGTCTCGTCGTTGAAGATCGGCGGATGGCAGGGGTGGGTGACGAAGTAGGTGACGTCGTCCCGCTCCGGCATCTCGCCCGCATGCGGGGCGGCGGCGTCGAGCACGATGACGGCGGTGCCGGGGTCGAGCTGCGGCACGATCTGGTGCGCGACGCTGCCGATCGCCCGGTCCGGCACGGCGAGGAGGACGACGTCGGCGCGGCTGAGCGCCTGGCCCTGCTCGATGCAGTCGAGCCCGGTCGCGGCCTTCAGCCGGGCGCGCCCGGCCTCCGCCACCTCGACGGGCGCGAGGTCAAAGCGGCTGCCCTGGAGGTTGGTGGCGAGGCGGACACCCATCTTCCCGCCGGCGCCGAGGAGCGCGATCTTGGTCATGGTCTCGGGGTCTCCCTCATGCGGCGGCGACTCCGCCTTGGTTCGTCAGTCCGTCGCGAATGCGGACGAAGAGGTCGGGGCCGCCCATCTGGCCGCCCTTCAGCACGATCTCGAGGCTCGTCCCGTCGGCTCTGTGCCCGCGGAGCAGCGAGACGGCGGGCTGAATCGGCGCTTCCGTCGTCAGCGCCACGAGCCCGAGCGCCTTGGCGCCGTGGCTCGAGGTGTCGCCGCCGGCGATCACCGCCCGCGTTAGCCCCGCCTCGTGCACCAGCCGGTCGAGCAGCCGCCCGAGTCCGGTGCCGAGCCCCCCGTCCGTGTCGCGGAAGTCCGGATCGTTCCGCCCCCGAGCGGTCGCGACAATCGGCGAGCGCCCGGCCGCGAGCGCCGTCCGCGCCGCCGCCGCCGCGCTCTCCCAGTCCGGCGCGCGCGGGTCGAGCGGCACCACCGCGAAGTTCGCCGCCTCGGCCGCGTCGATCTGCGCGCCGGTCACCGGCGAGCAGGAGCCCGAGACAACCGCCACCCGCTCCACCGCGGCGAACGGCCGAGGCCGCGGCGCCGGCCCGATCAGCCCGGCCTGCCGCCAGGCGGCGACAAGGGCGTTCTCGACGCCCTGCGAGCCGATCACGAAGCCGCCGAGCGTCCAGACAAGCTGCCCCGCGGCTGCGAGCGTCTCCTTGTCCACCACGTCGAGCGCGACGATCCCGCCCGCCCGCCGCTCCTCGGCGAGCCGCGCCGGCCCGATGCCGGCCTTTAGGTCGAGAAGGTCGATCAGTCCGATTCGGAGCCCGGTCTGCCGGGCAAGGTGGCGGCGCACGTCGGCCTCTTCCATCGGCGTCACCGGGTGCGCCGCCATGGTCGGATGCCGGTCGAGCCGGTGGACCGCGCCGTCGCCCGCCCGCGCGAACAGGGTTCCGAAGGCCTGCCACCGCCCGATGTCCGGCGAGGCGACGAGGAGCGGCGCCGTGCTCCCGGCCGCGAGTCCGATCTCGGCCGCCGTCCCGATCGAGCCGACGCTCGGCGCGCTGTCGAGAGTCGAGCAGACCTTGTAGTGCAGGATCGGCGCCCCGAGCACCCGCAGGCTCGCGAAGATCCCCGGCAGCTTCGCCCGCATCCAGTCCGGGCTCCGCGTCCGCGCGTCGCCGGCGAGCCCGACCGCCCGGACGTCCGGGAAGCGCGCCAGCGCCTCCGGCGTCGGCGGCTCCAGGAAGAGCACAGTCTCGAGCCCGGCGAGGCTCAGCACGTCCATCGTCGCGGCCGAACCGGTGAAGTCGTCGCCGTAGAAGGCGAGCACCGGCCGGTCGGTGGGGAGCGGGGCGAGCGTCATCCGAACTTTCCCAACGCCGCCGCGAGCTCCGGCGACTGCGCCGCCCGCGCTGCCGCCGCCTCGCCGGCGAGCGCTGCGTCCCACGCCTCGCGCAGCGCCTTTACCCCGGCCGCCGGCCCACCCGGATGCCCCATGATGCCGCCGCCGGCGGCATAGATGAGATCGGGCGTGCCGAGCGCGGCATAGGTGTCCCAGACCTGCGCCGCCGACTGCCCGGAGGAGAAGACCGGCATGGCGACGCAGGGCTTGCCCTCGAACATCGGCGTCAGGAGCGAGCGCGCCGAGGCGATCACGCTCTCGTCCGCCTCGCAGAACTTGTTGCGCAGCCCGTTGACGTGCATGTGGTCCGCCCCCGCCAGCCGCCAGATCTTCGACCAGGCGGCATAGTCGAACCCGAGCGCCGGGCAGCGCGTCAGCGCCCCCCAGCCGTTCCGGTGCGCGTGGATCGGCAGGTCCGCGTGCCGCCTGAGCGCCAGCATCCCCGCGAGCCCGACCCCGGTCAGGTTCACCATCACGCAGGTTCCGCCGAGCGACCGCACGAGGTCGTGCCGTCGTCGCATCTCGTCGATCTCGCCGGTGACGTTGAAGGCGAACATGAGCTTACGCCCCGTCCGGTCCGCCGCCCGCTCGACCACCGCCATCACCGCCCGCGCCCGGTCCTCGAACCGGCAGGCCGGCCCGTCGCCCTGCAGCTCGTCGTCCTTGACGAAGTCGAGCCCCGCCGCGCAGAGCTCGGCGACGAGCGCCGCCGTCGCCTCCGCGTCGAGGCCGACCGACGGCTTCACGATCGTGCCGATCAGCGGCCGCCCCTCGACCGCCGCGAGCCGTCGCGTTCCCTCGATCCCGAACGCCGGCCCGGGATGTGCGGCGGCAAATTCGTCCGGCAGACGAAGATCGAGCAGTCGGAGTCCCGAGAACTGATTGAGCTCGAACAGGTTCCCCGCCACTGCCGCGATCAGGTTCGGCAGCGACGGTCCCATGTTGTCGAGCGGCCAGGAGAGCGTCACCCGCCCTGCGCGGTGCGCTCGCTCCGCCCGCCCGGCGCCGGGCAGCGAGGGACCGGGGACCTCGCCCAGCTCCTCAAGCGCCACCACCCGCGCCGCCGCGCGTTCCTTGAGCTCCGGCGTCTCGCCCGGGATCGGCAGGAAGGTTCCCGACGACTGCTCCCCGGCCATTGCCTCGGCGGCCTCGGCAAGCGGCCAGGCGCTTTCGATCCAGTAGTCGGCCTCGATCCGGCTCACGGCTGGCAGCCTCCGGCGATGAACTCCGCGATCCGCACCGTCTCGTCGCGCCGGGCCGAGCGGATCGCGGCGAGAGTGATCGCGAGGGTGTCGAGGTTGTGCCGCCCCGACGGCTGCGGCTCGGCGCGCCCGTCGAGCACGTCGACCACGTGCCGCTCGAAGGCCGCGACCGAGTCCTGCACCAGGTGCCAGGGGCGGGCCCCCCAGGCCGGCACCGGCGGATCGCCGTCGATCTCCCGCGCCGGGCCGTTCCCGCTCACGCGGATCCGCCGGCCGGCGCCGAGCTCGATCGTCCCCGCCGACCCCTCGACCCGTACGAAGGTCTCCGGGAAGGGATCGGGCTCGACCTTGGTGAAGAAACCGCACTCGACGCTCGTGACCGCGCCGTCGTGGTGCCGGAGCAGCGCGGCGAAGGAATCCTCGCCGCGGACCGCCGGGTTCAGCCGCTGGGTCAGGCACGTCACCGCCGCGACGTCGCCCATGAGAAAGCGCGCCACGTCGAAGAGGTGCAGCCCCATGTCGGTTAGCGCGAGGTTCTCGACCTCTGCGAGATACGGCTGGTTCGCGTAGACGTCATGGCCGTGCCGGAAGCTGATCCGCGCGAAGGCGGGAGCGCCGATGCTACCGGCGGCGATCTCCGCCCGCACCAGCCTCAGCGGCTTCTGCCAGCGGAAGTTCTCGTGCACGATCAGCGGCCGCGCCGCCGCCTCGGCCGCCGCGACCATCGCGACCCCGTCGGCATGGCTCGCCGCGAACGGCTTCTGGCAGATCGTCAGCGCCCTGTGCCGGAGCGCCAGCTCGACGAGCGGCCGATGGCTCTCCACCGTCGTCGCCACGTCGACGAAGTCCGGCCGCACCGCGGCGAGCATCCGCCCGGCGTCGTCCCAGGCCGCCGCGCCATAGTCCGCCGCGAAGCTCTCCGCCCGCGCCCGGTCGCGGTCGCAGACGGCGACAATCTCCGCCCCCTCCGCTTCGGCCCAGCCGTGCATGTGGTTGCGCGCGAAGAAGCCGCAGCCGATCAGCGCCCCGCGCCAGCCGCTCACGACGCTGTCTCCCGAAGGACCGTAATCGCGAACGGCTCGAGCAGCTTCCCACCCGCGGGCGCCGGCGCAGCCCGGAGATTGGCCGCGATCCCGATCACCCCATCGCGACCGCGGCCGCGGATCGTCACGAGCCCGGCGTCCTGTGCGATCTCGACCTCCGCGCCGCCGAGCGCCGCCAGCGCCCCAACCGCCTCGAAGATCGGCCAGAGCGCCTCACCGCGCCCGAGACCGAGCGGCCCTGCCGCCATCGCCGGCGCGAAGCTCGCGACGCCCCCGCGCGCCGCTGCAGCGGCCGCCGCCACCGCCCAGGCGGCGGCGAAGCCGGTCCGCTGCCGCGGATCGTCCATCGCCATGGCAATCCGCTGCCCGTTCGGGTTGGGCGCCACCGACGAGCCGTAGGGATTTGAGCGCATGCCGATCGAGACGAGGCCGAGATGCAGCGGCCGCACCCCGGCCAGCGCCCGCGCGCTCTCGAAGACCTGCGGCAGCGCCTCCAGCGTCTCGATCACCGACCGGTCGTCCGCGGCATGCACGATCGCCGTCGTCCCGAAGGTCGCGAAGTCGACGCGCTGCGGGTCCGGCGGACACCGGTTGAACTCGGTGAAGTTCGTCAGCATCCCGCCGCCGGCCTCGGCCTCGGGAAAGGCCGCCCGCACCAGCGGCACCAGGTCCATCGGCGCCGGCCCCTTCGGCCACGGGCCCTCCGGCTGGTGGCTTGCGAGGTAGCTCGCGGGCAGCGCGACGACCCGCCGCGGCGAAAGGCCGGCCGCGTGGCAGGCCACAGCAACCGCCGCGATCTCCGCCGCCGCATCCGCGCCCGTGACGATCTCGAGCGTCACCGGCGCCGCCACCGGCAGCGGCCCGAGCGGCGTCGCCACTGTCACCCGGAGCAGCAGCCCGTCCACCCCAAGCCGCGCGACAGCCGCCGGCGCCGGCTCGGCCGCCAGGGCCGGGTCGTGCGCCAGTGTGATCCGAGGCATCCGCGCCGTCGTCTCGGCCGTCGCGGCGACCGCCGCCTCGATCCTCGCCCGCTGCGTGAGCGTCAGCGTCAGCCGCTGCCGCACCGCCTCGCCCGCCGCCAGGCAATAGGGCCGCGGCCTGCCGAGCGGCCGACAATAGGTCTTGAACGAGGCGTCGGTCCAGTTGCGCTGGTCCTCCATCTCGAAGACCTCGCCTTCCAGCGCGATCGCGACCTCGACCGGCCCCGCCGCGTGGCGCAGGCCCGCGATGTCGAAAACCGGCTGCCCGGGGCTGACGCGTTCCGGAAAGCGCGTCGCCTCCCGGCTGCCGTCGGCGTGCGTGACCTCGAGCGGGGCGCCGACGATGCCGGCGATCGGATGCAGCAGCACGAACCCCGCTCGATTGACCACCGCGTCTTTCGCCGGCACGAGCTCCAGCACCACCGCGAGTGCGCCAGCGTCCCCTTCCGCGCGGGCCTCGACCGAGAGCGTGCCGGTGAAGCTGCCATCGAGCGTTCGGAAGCAACGGCGATAGTCGAAGCCGTCCGCACCGCGTCGCGCCTCCGCGTGCGTCGTCTCCACGGGCAGCGTGCGCCAGTCGGCATCCCGGATCGGGCAGTCAATCCGACGGAGTACCTCCGTCCCGGCCCACAGGATTCTCAGCCGTCCCTCGCAGACCTCCATCGCCAGAGGCCCCGCCACGAGCGTCGGGATCTCCCCCGTCTCCGGTGCAGCGATATCCGACCCGGCCGCCAACCCATCCCCCTAGACTTTTCCGACTCATTATACCAGTTGGGCCGGGTCGGCAATGACCTTGCGGGCGGCGGCAAGGCGGAGGTCAGCTCCGGAGGAGGTGGGACTGCCGGTAGAGTTCGTTGGCGCGCATCAGATGATCGGCCATCGCAGCGCTCGCCGCCTCGGCATCGCCGCGGGTCAGCGCCTCGAAGATCTCGCGATGCTCGGCGAGCGTGAGCTGCTCGAGCCCCGGCACCGACACGAGGTCGACGTGGAAGTCCGACAGCCAGCGAAAGACGGCATCGATCAGCGCGGTAAAGATCGGGTTGCCGCAGACTGCGGCGATCTCGCGATGGAAACGGCCGTCGAGGGCGCGGAACCGGGCCGGATCGGAAGCGACAAGCGCCTGTTCCTCGATGATTTCCGCCAACCTCTCGAGATCGGCCGCCGACCGCCGTCGTGCGGCGATCCGCGCCATTTCCCGCTCGAACGTCGCGCGCGCCTCCTTGAGGTTCTCAAGGTTCGCCGGCGAATGGGCGAGCAGATGCTTCATCGTCTCGCTCACCTGGTCGACCATCCGCCCGACCGATGGCTCGACGACGCGTGCCCGCTCGCCATGCCGGATCTCGATGAGCCCGATCGTCTCCAGCGACTGCATCGCCTCACGGATTGCCGGTCGCCCGACCCGCAGCCGCTCCATCAGCTCGCGCTCGGACGGGAGCGGCTCTCCCGGTCCCACCGAGCCGCTGTTGATCAGGTCGAGGAGCTGTCTCCGGACCTCCTCGGAGAGCTTCTGCCGCCGCACAAACCTCCTCCACGCTTATCATACCAGTGTATCACGGGCGCGCGTGCGCGCGGCAAGGAAAATCGGTTGTCGTGGGTGGCGTCCGTCCGGCACCGGGCCCGAGGCGCCCAATGCTGTCTCCCAGACGATCCTGCCGGACAGCGGTCCCAACACCGCATGTTGTCAGCGCGAAAAGCGCCATCCTTAGTGGAAGGACGGTGATCCTCGGGGCTGAGCACCGCCCGCGATCGTGGCGGTGGGCGGAAAGCTGTCGTTCGCGCATGCACCTCTGGCGCAGGTGTGGACTGTCGTCGCCGCCGAAGTCAGGTGTGCCCTGCCAGCACCTGATCGTCACCGATCGCTGCCGATCCGCTATATTGCAACCGAGCGCCAGCTCCGTCGCTTGAGGCTATCCGATGCGGCTCGGCGGGCGAGCGCGTCGGCATGGGTCTGGGCGTCAGCGCGCACCGCGGACTCTGAGACGCCGAGCATCGCCCCGTCGCGCATCACGAAGCGACCGTCGACCATGACATCGACGACCTCGTGGCCGAGCGCGGAATAGACGAGCGCGGAAACCGGATTGTGGATCGGCGTCATCGCGGGTCCGCTCGCGTCGATCACGATGATGTCCGCCTTCTTGCCGGGCTCGATCGACCCGATCTCGCTTCCGAGCCCGACGGCGTGAGCGCCGTCAATGGTCGCCATCTCGATCACCTTCTCCGCGGTCATGACCGTGGCATCCCGGTGCACGCCCTTCTGGAGCAGCGCGGCGAACTTCATCGCCTGGAGGAGGCTGTGGTTGTTGCTGCTGGCGGGGCCGTCCGAGCCCAGTCCGATCGTGATCCCGCTCGCCAGCATCTCCGGGATCGGCGGGACGCCGGAGCCGAGGTAGAGGTTGCTGCACGGGTTGTGCGAGACCTTCACGTCGTGGTGTTTCAGCACCCGGATGTCGCGGGAGCGGCACTGCACGCAATGCACCGCGAGGACGTCGGGCGCCAGGAAGCCGATGTCGCTCAGGAACTCGGTGTCGGTGCGGCCATAGCGGCGATTGGCCTCCTCGATCTCGAAGGTCGTCTCGGCGACATGGGTGGTCAGGAGCGCTCCGGTCTCGTGGGCCAGCGCGCGCGCGCGCCGCAGCGCCTCTTCCTCGACGGTCCAGATCATGCAGGGGGCGATGCCGGCCTGCACGCGACCCGGCTTCCGGTTCTGCGCCTCGATGAGCCGGCGCGCCCCGGCCAGCGCCTGCGCCGGCGTCTCGATGAGGGCGCCAGGCACACCGTAGGCCTCGCCCGTGGTCATGAACCCCCGGCAAACGAAGCCACGGATGCCGGTCTCCTCGAAGGCGTCGATCGTCGCCTCGGCCATGCCGGGCCGCGTGTGGACGTAATTGAACTCGACGAGGGTTGTGACGCCCGAGCGCAACGACTCGATGCAGCCGTGCAGCGCGGCGACCTTGGCGTCCTCGATCGTCAGATGCACGGCGCTCGGGCCGGTCATGCAGCTGAACCACTCCTTGAGCGCCATGTCGTCGCCGAGGCCCTTGAGCAGGGTCTGGAACAGATGGGTGTGCGTGTTCACCATCCCCGGCATGACGATCCGGCCGCTGCAGTCGATGATCTCCGCCTGCGGGTGCGCCTTCGCGAGCCCCGCGCGGGTGCCGACGGCAACGATGCGGTCGCGCTCGACGCAGACGCTCGCGGCCTCGAGGATGTCACGGGCCAGGTTCATGGTGATGAGCCAGCCGTCGGCAAGGATCGTGGTCACGGAGTCAGGACTTCTCGTAAGGGATCATCAGCGACGCGGGCTGCACCGCGCGACCGCCGAGCAGACCGGAAATCGCCAGGATGGTCAGGAGGTACGGCAGCGCGAGCAGGAGCTGAGTCGGGACGCCGGTCCCGAAGAGCTGCAGCGAGAGCTGCAGCGCCTGGGCGGCGGCGAAGGCGAAGGCCGCGATCATCGCCTTCCACGGCGTCCAGCGCCCGAGGATGACGATGGCGAGCGCGATGAACCCCTGGCCCGCGACGATCGTGTCGCGAAAGAGGCCCACCTCGGACAGCATGAGATAGCCGCCGGCGAGCCCGGCGCCCGCGCCCGAGATCAGCGTGGCGACATAGCGGGTGTGCGCGACCGAGATGCCCGCGGCCTCGGCCGCCTTCGGGTTCTCCCCGACCGCGCGCAGCCGGAGGCCGAACTCGGTGCGAAAGAGGACATAGGACGCGACGGCGACGAGCGCGAGCGTGAGGTAGAGCAGCACCGTATGGGAGAAGAGGATCGGACCGACGACGGGAAGCCGGCCGAGGCCGCCGAAATCCAGCGGCCGGAACATGGCGACCGGCTCCGGGCTCGCGACCTCGCCCATGGCGATCCGGTAGGTGAAGCTCGCGATGCCGACGGCGAGGCCGTTGAAGACGATCCCCGCGACCACCTGGCTCGCGCGCACGATGACATAGAGGAACGCGAGGAGCAGGTTCGAGAGCAGCCCCGCCGCCAGCGCCGCGGCGAGGCCGAGCGCCGGTGCTCCGGTCGCGTGGCTCACGAGATAGGCAGCGAGCGCGCCGAGCAGGATCGTGCCCTCGATGCCGACGTTGAGGACGCCGGCGCGCTCGGTGAAGGTCTCGCCGAGTGCCGCGAGAAGCACGGGGCCGGTCAGGCGCACCGCCGCCGCGAGCCAGGTCACGAGAAAAGCCGAGGAAAGCAGGTGATCGAGGCTCATGGCCGTTGCACCTCCGGGTCGGGCTTGCCCGCGATCAGGTCGAGGCGCAGGCGATAGCGCCGCAGCACCTCGCTCATCAGCACGAAGAGCACGATCAGCCCCTGCAGGATGAAGGTGATCGAGGAGGGGGTGCCGGTGGCGCGCTGCATGGCGTCGGCCCCCACGGTCATGCCGCCGTAGAGGATCGCCGTCGGCACCACCCAGAGCGGATCGAGCCGCGCGAGAAGCGCCACGACGATGCCGATGAAGCCGACGCCGCCGCTCATGCCGTCGACCAGCCGGTGCTGCACGCCGTAGAGCTCGACGAGGCCCGCGAGGCCGCCGAAGCCGCCGGCGAGGAACGCCGCCGTCAGGATGCGCCGCTTCACCGGGATGCCGGCATAGCGGGCGGCGGCGGGATTGAGGCCGGTCACGATCATCTCGTAGCCGTAGGGCGTCCGCCGCAGCAGGCCCCAGACGAGGACAGCGGCGACGAGCGCGACCAGGATGCCGGCATGAGCGCGGGTGCCCGGCAGGATGAAGGGAAGCCACGTCTCCGGCGCCAGGCGGTCGCTCTGCGGCAGGCCGCCGGGCGCCCGCATCGGCCCCGAGATCAGGTACTGCACGAAGAGCAGGCCCACGTAGTTCGACATGAGCGAGATCAGCACCTCGTTGCCGCCGTAGAAGGCGCGGAGCGCGCCGACGAGGCCCGACCAGACGCCGGCGGCGACGAAGGTCACGAGAAGCGCAAGCGGCAGGAACAGGGCGAAGGGCAAGGGACCGATCGCGCCTTCGGGCCCCGCGGCGAGCCCGATGGCGGTCGCGGCCGCGGCCCCGACCACGAAGCATCCCTCGAAGCCGAGGTAGCCGAAGCCCGAGCGCCAGGCCACCACGGTTCCGAGCGCGATGAGCGCGAGCGGCGCCGCCTTGACCAGCGAGAAGCCGAAGCCCCGCCAGGTGCCGAACGCCTCGCCGAAGAGCGTCGCGAAGGCGTCGAGCGGGTCGGCCCCGACGATCGCGAAGAGCACGCCCCCGAGGAGCAGCGCGGCGACGAGCGAAAGGCCCACGCTGAGCAGGAAGATCGCAGGACCGTCGGCCGGCGGGTTCCGGCGCTCGATGAATCGCGGCATCGTTCTACCCCACCTCGACCGGCTCGCGCCCGGCCATCATCAGCCCGATCGTCTCGGGATTGGCGTCCACCGCCGACACGATGCCGACGATGCGGCCCTCGAACATCACCGCGATCCGGTCGGCAAGGTTCAGGATCTCCTCGAGCTCGGCGGAGATCAGCAGGATCGCCTTGCCGGCCGCGCGCTGCGCGATGAGCTCGGCCCACACCGTCTCGATCGCGCCGACGTCGAGCCCGCGCGTCGGCTGCTCGACGACGAGCGCGCGCGGCTCGCGCATGATCTCGCGGGCGAGGATCAGCTTCTGCAGGTTGCCGCCCGAGAGCTTGCCGGCTGGGAAGTCGAGCCCGGCGGCGCGCACCCCGAACCGGCGCACCAGCTCGGTTGCGTGCCCGTGGATCGCGCGGTCGTCGCGGACCAGCCCGCCGATGCGGGTCAGCCGCCACTGGTCGCCGAGTGCGGCATTATCGGCGACGCTGAGCTCCGGCACCGAGCCGACGTGCCGCCGGTCCGCCGGGATGTAGGCGGGCCCGAGCGCGCGGCGCTCGGCGGTCGTCAGGCCGGAGATGTCGGTCCCGTGCAGCCGGATCGTGCCCTGGTCGGTTTCGCAGAGGCCGAGCAGCGCCTGGGCGAGCTCCGGCTGGCCGTTGCCGTCCACGCCGGCGATGCCGAGGATCTCGCCCGCGTGGACCTCGAGGCTGACGTTGGACAGCCGCAGCAGCCCGGCCGCGTCATGCGCGGTGAGCCCGTCGACGCTCAGCACCGCCGGCCCGCGCAGCTGCGGCGTCTTGATCGCCTTCAGCTCCACGTCGCGGCCCACCATGAGGCGCGCCAGCTCGCGCTCGGAGGTCGCCGCCGTCTCGACGCAAGCCGTGACCCGCCCGTCGCGCATCACCGTAACGCGCGAGGCGAGGTCCATGATCTCGTGCAGCTTGTGGGTGACGATGATGATCGATCTCCCCTCGGCCGCGAGTGCGCGCAACACCGCGAAGAGCCCGTCCTTCTCCTGCGGGGTGAGGACCGCGGTCGGCTCGTCGAGGATCATGAGGTGGGCGTCACGGTAGAGCAGCTTCAGGATCTCGACGCGTTGCTGCACGCCGATCGGCAGATGCTCGATGAGCGCCGATGGATCGATGGCGAGGCCGTGCCGCTCGGAAAGCGCGCGCACCCGCGCCGACGCGGCGTCGAGATCGAGCCGTCCGCCGAGCCTGCCGCCGGCGAGGCCGAGCACGATGTTCTCGGTCACGCTGAGCGTGCGGACCAGCATGAACTCCTGGTGGATCATGCCGATGCCGCGCCCGATCGCCTCGGTGGTGTCGACGAGCGGCACCGCCTCGCCGTCGATCCGGATCTCGCCGGAGTCGCGCTGATAGAGCCCGTAGAGGATCTGCATCAGCGTCGATTTCCCCGCACCGTTCTCGCCGAGGAGCGCGTGGATCTCGCCGTGGCCCACGGTGAGCGAGACACGGTCGTTCGCGAGGACGCCGGGGAAGCGCTTGACGATCTCGCGCATCTCGAGATGGAAGGTCATCGCGCGTCCCCCGCCCGTTCCGCCCGCTATTTCAGCAGCGCCTCGACGTCGATCTTGCGCGCCGCCACGTCGTTCCAGATCGGCATGAACGCGGCCCACGTCGCATCCGGGATCACCGCGGGATTGTGGTCCCGGCCCGGACCCGCCTCGAGCGTCCACATCTGGTCCACCGTCGGCCGCCACTCGGTGCCGCCCTTGAAGCGCCCGTCGGCGACGCTCCCGGCCACCGTCGTCACCATGCCGGCGAGGTTCATCGCGAAGCTCGTGCCCATCGCGTTCGGGGCGAGGTCGCTCTGGTCCGAGTAGGCGCCGAGCACCTTGACGCCGGGCGTACCAACCGCGGCCTGGATCGCGCCGAGGCCGGTCACGTCGGCGGCATGCCAGATGACGTCCGCGCCGTTGCCGATCATCGTCGCGGCCGCCTGCTTGCCCTTCGCCGCGTCGTTGTAGTCGCCGGTGACGATGCCGAGCGCCGTCGTGCCGGGCACCGTCGCCTCGGCGCCGGCGACGAAGGCCTTCATCATCGTCTGCTGGGTGGGGTTGTCGCCGCCGCCGACGAAGCCCACGCCCTTCTTCTCCGACATGAGCGCCGCGAGCGCGCCCGCCAGATAGGCCACGTCGAAATAGGCAAGATCCGCATAAAGGATGTTCGACGGCACGTCCGGCTGCGGCAGGAACGACGAGACGAAGAATGCGGTCTCCGGATAGTCCGGCGCCACCTCGAGCAGCGGGCTGCCGAACTCGAAGCCATGGCCGATGATGAGGCTGGCGCCGTCGTCGGCATAGCCGCGCGCGACCTGCGGGATCTGCGCCTGGGTCACGTTCTCGGCGTAGCCGATCCGGAAGCCGGGCTTGCCCTCCAGCGACTTCAACCCCTCATAGGCGTGCTGGCCCCAGCCGCCATCGGCGATGGCCCCCGAGAGCAGCAGCACGACATAGGTCTCCTCGGCCGCCAGCGCCGGGCGGGCGAGGCCCGCGAGCCCGGTGCAGGCGGCGAGAAGGTTGAACTGACGGCGGGAGAAGAGCTTCATGTCGATCTCCATGGATGCCCCGAACCGGGTGGCGCGGGGCTCGTGCTCAAGCGGATGGCGGAACTTCGGTCGTCATCAACGGTGTCCGGCGCGTCGCGCGAACTCGGGCGCGCGGGTCAGGTTCTTCAGCGGATAGCGCGCGGTCTCGGCGATCAGCGCCGCAAGCGCCTCGGCGGCACGGTCGACGATCGTCCGCCCGAGCTCGGCGCTGGCGGCCAGGGCGTTGCCGGCGGCGCCTGACGGCTGCAGGTCCTGCATCTGCCAGCCGAACCCGGTCTTGCCCTCGGCGCGCAGGACCGCGTTCTCCCGCTCCACCCCGATCGCGGCCGACGGCCAGTCGCGGGCCTTCGCCATTGCCACCAGCTCGGGGTGCAGGTGCAGCATCGCGCTGGTCTCGATCGCGCCCGCGTGGATGCCGTGCGCACACTCGGTCGCGTCGAAGAGGTCGGAGAGCTCGGTGCACTGGAACCAGGTGCAGGCGACCGCGAACATCTCCAGCCGGACCCGGACCTCGCGGCAGACGATGTCGACGAGCTGCGGCTGCCCGCCATGCGAGTTGAAGAAGATGATCCGGCGGCATCCGGCGCGGCGCACGCTCTCGGCGATCTCGAACCAGACGCGCCCGAGCGTCTCGTAGGAAAGGCTGAGCGTGCCGGGAAAGGCCACGTGCTCGTTCGACTTGCCGACCGGAAGCGCCGGCAGCACCAGCGCCGGCACGCCGTCGGGGAGCCGTGACAAGGCCGCCTCGACGATGCCCCGGTTGATCGCCGCGTCGACCGAGACGGGCAGGTGCGGCCCGTGCTGCTCGATGGCGGCAACCGGCTGCAGCGCCACCAGCGCCTCTATGTCGGCCGCCGCGAACTCGGCCGTCGAGAGATCGGCCCAGTAGCGCGACGCCATCACGCCGCCTCGGCCAGCGAGGCCGCGAGCTCGGCCTTGGCGATCTTGCCGGTCGGCGTCATCGGCAGCTCGGGGACAACGCGGATCGCGAGCGGGGCAAGATCGTAGGGGAGGCTCGGGGCGATCGCCGCCTTCATGGCGACCTCGCCCGGGTCGATACCGTCCGCAAGCGTGACAAAGGCCACGGGCTTGCGGCCGAACGTCGGGTCGGGCGCCCCGACCAGCGCCGCCTGCTCGACGCCGGCGATCCGGCAGAGCGCCTCCTCGACGTCGCGCGGGAACCAGCGGACGCCGCCGACCTCGATCAGCTCCGACCGCCGCCCGCGCATGGTGACGTAGCCGTCGGCATCGACGAAGCCGAGGTCGCCGGTGCGCAGCCAGCCGCCGCGCGTCGCCTCCGCGGTCTTGTCGGGCTTGCCCCAGTAGCCCTTCATGCAGCCGCCGGTCAGGATGATCTCGCCGACCTGGCCGGTCGGGACCGGCCGATCCTCGGCATCGACGATCCGCACCTCCTTGTCGGGGAGCGGCGGGCCGACGCGGACGATCTGCCCGTCGTCGCCGACGAGGTCGGGAAAGCCGAGCGCCATGAACCCGCCGAGCTCGCTCTGGCCGAAGCTCTCGACCAGCGGCAGGCCGAGCTCGTCGCGCCAGGCGGCCTTCAGCGTCGGCGGCACCGGGCCGCCGCCGGAGAGGCCGTAGCGCAGCCGTCCCGGCGTTCGGCCGCGGCCGCGGCTCTCGGCGCGCAGCTCCTGCAGGAACGTGGGGTTGGCGACGAAGGCGCTGGCGCCCAGGCGCTCTATCGCCTCCCAGCCGGTGGCGGGCGTCCAGCGGCCCATGACCGCGGCGTGCGCACCGCGCGAAAGCGCCGGAAGCAGGTTGCCGACCAGCTGGTAGGAGCTCGAGAGCGCGGTCGGGCCGAAAGACACGTCGGCCTGCGTCAGCCGCAGCCGCTCGGCGATGCAGCGCGGGGCGCGGACTGTCGGCTCGTGGGCGAGGCAGGCGCCCTTTGGCTTGCCGGTAGTGCCCGAGGTGTAGGAGAGGTGCGCGATCGCCCCCTCGTCGCCAGGGTCGCCCGGCGCGGGCAAGGCAGCGGCGAGCAGGTCGGGCAGCGACTGCGCGCCGTCCTGCGGCCCGTCCATGCACACGAGGTGCCGGATCGAGGCGACCTCCGCCGCGGCGCGGCGCACCGGGTCCACCATGTCGTGCGTGTAGACGACGACCGTGGGCTCGTGATCGCCGAGGTAGTGGACGAGCTCGTCGGCGAACTTGACGTTCACGTGCGCCGAGATGGCGCCGAGCCGCCAGGCGCCGAGCATGGTGACGAGATAGTCGAAGCCGTTGTGGGCGAAGATCGCCACCCGGTCGCCGGGCTGCACCCCGAGCGACGCGAGGCCGCCCGCCATCCGCATCATCGCATCCACGGCTTGCGCATAGGTCAGCGAGCGGTCCCGGTCGCTCCAGGTCAGCGCCATGGCGTCCGGGTGGCGCTCGGCGCCGTCGAGCAGCAGCTGATGCATGAGCATGGGTGAACACTCCCTTCCCGTCGATCGAGCCGGTCATTGCCGGCATTTGGCGGCCGGCTCGGCGCCGGTCGCAGTGGCCTCCCGAGCGCGACAGCGAGCCGGAGCGCCCGCCCGCCGCGCGGAGCCTATTTGCCCTTGCCGGCGAGGATCTTCTCCTTGAGCGCGGGCAGGAACCAGATGTCGCGCAGCTGGTCCGGATGGACCAGATCCCAGATGACGCCATCCGGCTGTCCGCGGTGATGAGCGACCTCGATCACCTCGTTTTCGGTGACGATCCAGTCGAGGAGCGAGTCGTGCTCCATGATCGGCAGGCGGTCGTCGTCCACCACCATGCTCGAATGCACCGTGGTGACGATGGGCGTTCGGTCGGTGATCTTGCCGAGCTCGCGGAAAAGACCGAGCTCCAGGTCGGCAAAGCCGCCGCCCTTGCCGGTGCGGCCGCCGGAGCGGGTGACGGCGATGCAGCCGCAGACGCAGATGTCCAGCGGCGGCAGACCCTCGAACGACAGCTTCTCGCCGACCTGCACCGCCCCGGCCGAGGTCGCGGCCAGCTCGAACTGGACGCCTTTCGCTTCCAGCACCACCGGATCGAGCTTCACCCAGGGCAGCTCGCCCGACCCGAATTCCGGCACCGGCATCAGCACGGTCTTGCCGTCATAGAGCGCGCGCAGCCGCACCGGGATCTGCGGCGGGTCGGGGTTGCACTTCACGATCATCGCCTGCCGCCAGGCGTCGATCTCGGAGAGCCGCTTCGCCGCGACCTCGGCGCCGACCCAGTTCGAGATCCGGCTCCAGACCGGGCCGATGTTCTGGCCGCTGTCCTCCAGCGCCTGCCAGATCTCGGCGCGAAGCCGGTCCTTGTCGGAGTTGCGCCCCGACCACCGGCCGGCCTTCTCTTCATCGGTGGCGACGAGCGTCGAGTTAAGCGTGGAGTGGTTCAATCGTCTCTCCCCCGGCGTGGCGGTTGCCCGGTTGCGGAAATCGCCTCTGCACCAACGGCTACCCGGCGGGATCGACGCCCGATAGTCGGGGAACCGCCAAGAAGTCTATATCGACTCCGATATGATGCCGCGCTGGGTGAATCGAGCGGCGTCCGTCACTTGCCGCCGCAGCCAGGCATTGCGCTGATCGGCCTGCGCCCGTTCGTGCCAGAGCAGGTAGAAGGCCAGCCGACCGCACTCGGGGGGCGCCGGCAGGCTGTGCAGCGGCAGGATCGTCGACTGGTAGTGCGCGAAATGGGCGCTGGAGGTGAAGACCATCCGGGACGAAAGCAGGATATGCGGGATCAGGTTGAACTCCGGGACCATCACACGGATGGCGCGGCGATGGCCGGCGGCGGCCAGCTGGCTGTCGATCGGGCCAGGATCGGCCTTGGACCGCACCACGGTGGAGATGTGTTCCGCGGAAAGGTAGTCGTCCAGCGTCAGGCTGTCCTTGCCCGCGAAGGGGTGGTCCGGCCCGAAAAGGCAGACCACGTCCTCGGTCATGAGATGAGCCGTCTTCAGGTGTTGCGGCTGCCCCGGCCAGTTGCAGATCACGAGGTCGAGCTCGCCACGCTCGAGCGCGCCGGCGTAGTCGTAGGAGCGCACCACCGCCCGCACCGTGATCCGCACGCCGGGCGCCGCCTGCCGCAGGGCGGCGACCAGCGGCGGCAGCAGGATCGCCTCCATGCAGTCGGCGGCGGCGATGCGGAACTCGCCGCTGGCGGTCTGCGGGTCGAAGCTTGCCGTCCCGCCGATCACCCGGTCGAGCCCGTGCAACGCCTCAGCCAGCGGCTGCATCATGGCCAGCCCGCGCTCGGTCGGCACCAGCCCGGCACCGCTGCGCACGAGGATCGGGTCGCCGGTCGTCTCGCGCAGGCGGCGCAGGACGAGGCTGACATAGGGCTGCGTCAGGTCCAGCGCCTGTGCAGTGCGCGTCACGCTGCACGTCTCCAAGAGGCTCATCAGCACCCGCAACTGCCGCAGGTCCATGGATTTCGGATCGGTCATGTCGGGCCTCCCTGCGGCGGCTCTCCTGCCGACACCCGCCCTGACCGATGCTGCTGCGGCGACAGGTGGCGTGCCGACGCGGTAGCATCGCGCGGTTGATCGATGGCGTCGCCTTCGGCGGCCTGATCGCCGACAAGGCCTTCGACGCCAACTGGATCATCGCTGACCTCGACGCCCGGGGCGCACAGGTGGTCATCTCCCAGCGTCCGCAACGGATCGCCCCCCCCCAGATCGACGCCGAACTCTACAAATGGCGGCACCTGATCGAGAACTTCTTCGGCAAGCGAAAGGAATACAAGCGCATCGCACTGCGGGCCTGCAAAACCGACGCCAGCTTCGCTGCCATGATGTATACCGCAGCGGCCATCATCGGGACACGCTGAAGCTCAACAGACCCCAGACCACGTCGTGGAACGGAACAACAGACTGCCGCGTCACCCAACCCGATAGTTCGGGCTCTCCCGCGTATTCTGCACGTCGTGGACGACCCTATCACGCAGCCGATTTGCCTTGTTTTGTGGACTTTCGCGCCTTTGGTGCTTCAGGAAGCTTCAGATCGAACTTGCAGTGCTTCTGAATTTCAGGCCACCAGTCCCGCTCCAGCACCTTGGCCACCTCGTAGGCGTAGGCGAGCTTCCGGCGCCTGTAGATGTCCGGCAGAATGTGTCTGTGGTCCGAAGCCGCGGCGACATCGATCAGCCCCCTGAGCTCGGCGAAGCTGGGGTAGCGTCGCTTCGGGGTTCGGTCGAGCGGCGCCGTGGGACCGGGCGCAGGATGAAAAGACAGGCCGGCGTCGAAAGCGTAGGCAGCGACAGCCCGGGGTGTTCCGAGAATATCCGAAACGGTTTTCGGGTGGAGACCTTTGGCGAGAAGCGCCTGGCGGAGCTGGATCATGGCCGGCCGCAGTCGGTCCATCTTCACGTTCGACAGATGCGGCTTGTAGTAGAGGTCCAGGCGCTTCAGCAACAGCGAAAAGCGGCCGGCCGACAGCGACTGCCGCGCTTCCTGCTCGAACCCCAGCCAGACTTCGCGGAAGCGAGGATTCTTCGTCGCGAGGCTCGCGGCACTGATCGGCTGGTGATCAGCCGGTCAGTGATCGATGGCTCCGTTTTTTGGCGTCCGGCCACGGCGCTTGGGCGGCGCTGGTGGCATGATGGCGGCGTGGGCGCGCCGCCGGAGGTGATCGGCAGGTAGCCGATCTCGTCGACGATGAGCAGGCTCGCGCGGCTGTAGAAGCGGAGCTT
>JBDHSS010000008.1:0-25064 GCA_039808205.1 Paracoccaceae bacterium
CGCGCTCGATCTCGGCGCCGGTGCCGGCGCAACCGCGCGGGCCTTCGGAAGCCTCGTGCCGGGCCTGCGCTGGCGGCTCGTCGACCGTGACGTGGCGCTCCTCGCCGTCGCGGCCCGGCGCGTGCCCGGTGCCGACACGGTGGCCGCCGATCTCGCCGACCTCGACCGGGTCTCCTTCGCCGGCGTGCGCCTCGTCACCGCCTCGGCGCTCCTCGATCTCGCGTCGGAGCCCTGGCTCGCGGCGCTCGCCGCCCGCCTCGCCGGCGCCGCGGTCGGACTTTACGCGGCGTTGAGCTTCGACGGCCGGCTCGCCTGGCAGCCGCCGTTGCCCGACGACAACCGCATCGCCGCCGCGTTCAACCGCCACCAGTGCCGCGACAAGGGCTTCGGCGCGGCGCTCGGGCCGGCGGCCGCGGCGGCGCTTGCGGCGCTGCTGGCGCGCCGCGGCTTTGCTGTCCGTCTCGCGCCGAGTCCCTGGCGGCTCGGCCCGGCCGATGCCGTGCTCGCGCGGGCGCTCGTCGAGGGGGTCGCTGCGGCGGCGGCGGAGGCCGGCCAGCCTTCCGCCGCGTGGCGTCAGGCGCGGCTTGCGGCCAGCGCTGCCGGCTCGGTCGTCGGCCACGTCGACCTGCTGGCGCTGCCCGTCGCGACGAGCGCGCAGTCGAAGACGACGTCGGTCTCCAGCCCATAGACGTGCGTCTCGGGCCGGAGCGCGTCGGCGAGGCGCGCGACTGGCGCGGTGCGCAGCCCCGACGGGCCGGCACCGATGATGAGCGGCGCCACCGCCACGTGCAGCCGGTCGAGGAGCCCCGCGTCGAGAAAACCCGCGATCGTGACGCCGCCGCCCTCGATCAGCACCCGCTGCAACCCGAGGCGGTGGAGCGCCCCGTGGATCGCCGCGGGGTCGATCCAGCCGTCGGAGGCCGCCAGGCGCACCACCTCGACGCCGTCGGGCCGCGCCTTGTCGCAGGCCTGGATCACCACGCGCCGCGCCCCGGGCGCGAAGACGCGGGCGTCGTCGGGCAGGCGGCCGCGCGGATCGATCACCACCCGCGCCGGGTTCGCGCCCTCGACGAGGCGCACCGTCAGCCGCGGATCGTCGCCGAGCGCGGTGCGTGCGCCGACCACCACGGCATCGGCCAGCGCGCGGCAGCGATGCAGATGGCGCAAGCCGTCGGGGCCGGACACCGCGGTCGCGTCGCCCGAGGGCGTGGCGATGCGGCCGTCGAGCGACTGGCCGACCTGCGCGAACCAGTATGGCGCCCCGCCGGCGGCGAGCGGCGCATAGAGGTTCCAGCCGGCGCGCGCCTCGGGGCTCCAGTGCACCCGCGGCATCACCGCATGGCCGTTGCGCAGGGCCAGAAGGCTCGTCCACACCTCGTCGGTCACAACGGCGCGCTGCATGATCCCCCCTTCGAGCCGTCGCAGAAACGACGTTGAATAAGACTTTAGGGTGGGGAGGGCCGGGGTAAAGCCCGGCGTTCCGCTTCGCCGGTCAGGCTACGGCACGACGGTGCCGTTCTTCACGGATGGACGCGTGACCCATCCGTCCGCATCCGCCCTGCGGGGGGGAGGGGCCAGTCGCCCCGCTTCGTCGTGAGGATAGGGCGTCAGCTGCTCCAGCGATAGAGCCAGATCTCCGACGCCTTCACCCCTTCGCTCTCGAGCCACAGGCGGAACTCGGCCGACTTGGCGTCGCCGGAGATGAAGTGGAAGCCGACGCGGGCGCGGGTCGGGTCGGGCAGCTGGACGATGCTGAGCCCCTTGATCTCGCCCGCGCTCACCTCGATGCGCGGCCGCACGCTCGGAAACGCGATCTGCCCGAGGTCGAAATCGACGACGAACACCCGCTCGCGCGCGTCGAGGATCGAGATGCCGGCGCGCGAGGCGACGACGGTGGCGAGCGGCAACTCCTCCTCCTGCACCAGCCCCCAGGTCAGCCGATAGGAGAGCGCGACCTCGGAGCCGGCGGCGAGCGGCTTCTCCGGGCGCCAGAACATCACGATGTTGTCGGCGAACTCGTCACCCGAGGGCAGTTCGACCAGCATCACCCAGCCCTTGCCCCAGCCCTCGCCGGGCTCGACCCAGGCGCTCGGGCGGAGCTCGTAGCGCGTCTCGGCGTCCTCGTAGTCGGCGAACTCGCGCGCGCGCTGGAAGAGGCCGAACGAGCGCGGGTTCTCGTCGGAGAAGGCCGACGTCTCGATCGCCGGCGGGTTCCGGAGCGGCCGCCACAGCCGCTCGCCCGAGCCGTTGACCATGCGCAGCCCATCGCTGTCGTGCACCGCGTTGCGGAAGTCGTCGATGCCGGTGCGGCTCTCCGGACCGAAGAAGTACATCGAGGTCAGGGGGGCGATGCCGACCGCGTTGATGTCGCGGCGCGGGAACAGCACGACGCGGAGCTGCATCACCGTCTCGCGCCCGGGCTCGATCGAGAAGTCGAAGGCGCCGGCCACGCTGTCGCTGTCGAGAAGTGCGGAGAGCCGCAGGATCCGGTCGCCCGGCTGCGGCTCCTGGATCCAGAAGGCGGTGAAGATCGGGAACTCCTCCGGATCCGGGCCGCCCGTGCCGATGGCAAGCCCGCGCGCCGAGAGGCCGTAGAGCGAGTCGCGCGCCACCGCGCGGAAGTAGCTCGCGCCCTGGAACACCAGGAACTCGTCCCAGATGCCGGGGCGGTTGATCGGATGGCGGAAGCGCAGCCCCGAGAAGCCCATGTCGGCGGCAAGCCCTGCGGGCGCCTTGCCATCAGGATAGGGGAAATAGTGCGGGTGGAAGGCGAAATAGTCGGTCGAGAACGGCACCGCGCTGACCTGCCCGTCGGGGGTGACGACGTTGATCTCGATCTTGTCCTGATAGCTGAAGCCGGGCGGCAGAAGCTCCGCCTGGAAGCCGCCCTGCGGAAACAGCCGCTTGTCGTCTCGGAAGCGGATCGCGCGGAACTGATCGTACTTGAGGTCGGCGAAGGGCTCGGTCAGCTTCATCAGCGGCCGCTTGTACGGCTTGCCGGCGGCTTCGCGGGCGCGGGCGATGACGCCGTCGAAGCTGAACGGCGCGGCCGGCGTCGCCTCGGCGCTGGCCGCGTCGGGTCGGAGCATCAGGCGGGCGCCGACGAGCCCGAGAAGGGCGGCTTCGAGCAGGCTGCGGCGGTTCATCGGCTTCCTCGAAACGGTGGCGGTTTGCTGCACGTGCGTTTAGGGGCCGGGCGGCGTGGGCTCAAGAGGCGCCTCGGTGACCAGCGTCACCGACCGCGGCCCGAGGACGAGCCGGCCGTGATCGGTCCCCTCCCAGGCGTGGCGGGCGCGCGTCGGCAGGTGAAAGGTCATCTCGTGCAGCGTGCGATTGAAAAGTGCCGCGACCCGGCGGCCGTCCTTGGCGAGCAGCATGGTCAGCGCGCTGCCCTGGGCGGCCTCCCAGTCGGAGGAGGATTTCGGCTTGCCGGCGGGGGTCAGCCACTCGACGTCGGGGAGCCCAGTGGCGTCGCTCGCGCCGGTCAGGAGCTTGGGGCCGGCGAGGACCGGGTGGGCGCGGCGCAGCGCGGCGAGGCGCCCCGCCAGCGCCTCGAGGTCGCGGTCGCGGTTTTGCCAGTCGAGCCAGGTCAGCGCGTTGTCCTGGGCATAGGCGTTGTTGTTGCCATGCTGGCTGTGGCCGAACTCGTCGCCGGCGGTCAGCATGATGCTGCCCCGGGAGAAAAAGAGCGTGGCGAGGAGCGCCGCCAGATCGCGCCGGCGCGTCGCCAGCACGGCGGCGTCATCCGTCGGCCCCTCGACGCCGTGGTTCCACGACAGGTTCTCGCCGTGGCCGTCGCGGTTGGCCTCGCCGTTCGCCTCGTTGTGCTTCTGGCGGTAGGCGACGAGGTCGGCCAGCGTGAAGCCGTCGTGCGCGGCGATGAAGTTGACGCTGCGGGTCTCGGGCGGCCGGAAGGCATCTGAGGAGCCGGCGAGCGCGGTGGCGAGCTCGCCGAGCATGTGACCGTCGCCGCGCCAGAAGCGGCGCACCTTGTCGCGGAAGCGGTCGTTCCATTCGAGCCAGCCTTCGGGGAAGTTGCCGAGCTGATAGCCGCCGGGGCCCACGTCCCACGGCTCGGCGATCATCACCCGGTCGGCGAGGAGCGGGTCGTCGGCAATCTCGGCGAAGAGTGGCGCGTCGCGGTGGAAGCCGCTGGCGTCGCGGCCGAGAATCGGCGCGAGGTCGAAGCGGAAGCCGTCGACGCCCGCCTGCCCGACGAAATGCCGCAGCGCGTCGAGCACCAGCCGGCGGGTCGCGGGATGGTCGCAGGCGAGCGTGTTGCCAGTGCCCGCGTCGTTGACGAGCGTGCCGTTGCCCGCGTGCCGGAAGTAGGCGGTGGCGTCGAGGCCGCGCAGGCTCAGCGTCGGGCCGGCGCGGTCGCTCTCGCCGGTGTGGTTGAAGACGACGTCGAGAATGGTGCCGATGCCGGCGTCGCGGAGGTGCGCGACGGTGGCGGCGAGCTCGGGCAGGCCGCCCGGGCAGAGCCGCGGGTCGAGCGCGAGGAAGGCGACGGGGTTGTAGCCCCAGCCGTTCGTCAGGCCGAGCGGCCCGAGGTGGCGCTCGTCGATCCAGGCGGTGATCGGCATCAGCTCGACCGCATCGACGCCGAGCCGCTGCAGGTGGTCGATGATCGCCGGGTGCGCCAGCGCCGCGACGGTGCCGCGCTCTGCCTCGGGGACGTCGGGGTGCAGCCGGGTGAACGGCCTGACCGGAACCTCGTAGATCAGCCCCCCCGGCCGATAGAGCGGCGGCGGCGGCCGGCGTGGCGGCGGAAGCGCGGTCACGATCGCCTTCGGCATCAGCGGCGCGGTGTCGATGCCGTCGGCGCGCGGTGCGCCGAGGCGCGGATCGTAGGCGAACGGCCGGTCGAGCGCGACAGCGTGGGGATCGACGAGGAGGTTCGCGGGATCAAACCACAGGCCGCGGCTCGGGTCCCAGTCGCCATCGGCGCGCAGACCGTAGCGGGTGCCGGGACCGGCCTCGCGGATGATGCGAGCGAAGACGCCGTCGCCGCGGCGGCGGAGCGGGATGGTGCCCGCCTCGCGCTCGCCGTCGAAGAGGCACACCCAGACCCGGCGCGCGGTGCCCGACCACACCGCGAAGCGGGTGCCGTCCGGCCCCGGGGTAGCGCCGAACGGCGCCGGCGTGGAGAGCGGCGCGGGTGTCAGGTGATGACGTCCGGCTCGGCGCGGCCGGTCCGCGCTTTGATGTCGGCGAGCGTCTCCGCCGCCGCGATGAGGTCGGCCAGCGCCTCGGCCACCGGCAGGTCGAGGGTGCCCGTCGCCGGTTCGTAGCGCTCGATGTAGACGCGCAGCGTCGCGCCCGAGGTGCCGGTGCCCGACAGGCGGAACACCACGCGGCTGCCGCCCTCGAACAGGATGCGGATGCCCTGCTTCGACGAGGTCGAGCCGTCGACCGGATCGTGGTAGGCGAAATCGTCGGCGGCCTCGACGACGAGCGGTCCGACCTTGGTTCCCGGCAGTGTGCCGAGGCGGACGCGGAGCGCGTCGACGAGCCCGCTCGCCGCCGCGGTGTCGATGCCCTCGTAGTCGTGCCGCGCATAGTAGTTGCGGCCGTACTCCTGCCAGTGCGCGGTGACGATCGCCTTGGCGGGCTGCTGGCGCACCGCGAGGATGTTGAGCCAGAGCAGCACCGCCCAGAGCCCATCCTTCTCGCGCACGTGGTTCGAGCCGGTGCCGGCACTTTCCTCGCCGCAGATGGTGGCGAGCCCGGCGTCGAGCAGGTTGCCGAAGAACTTCCACCCGGTCGGCGTCTCGTACATGCCGACGCCGAGCTTCGCCGCCACCCGGTCGGCGGCCGCGCTCGTCGGCATCGACCGCGCGATGCCCTTGAGCCCCGCCGCATACCCGGGCGCGAGATGCGCGTTGGCGGCGAGGAGCGCCAGGCTGTCCGAGGGCGTGATGAAGATGCCGCGCCCGATGATGAGGTTGCGGTCGCCGTCGCCGTCGGAGGCGGCGCCGAAATCCGGCGCGTCCGGGCCCATCATCTCGTCGTAGAGCGACTTGGCATAGACGAGGTTCGGGTCGGGGTGATGCCCGCCGAAGTCGGGCAGCGGCGTGCCGTTGCGCACCGTGCCCTTCGGCGCGCCGAGCCGGTTCTCGAGGATCTCGTGCGCATAGGGCCCGGTCACCGCATGCATCGCGTCGAACGCCATGCGGAAGCCGCCGGCGAACATTGCCCGGATCGCCGCGAAGTCGAAGAGCTTCTCCATCAGCGCCGCATAGTCGGCCACCGGGTCGATCACCTCGACCGTCATCGCGCCGAGCCTTCCCGTGCCCGTCGCGTCGAGATCGACGTCCGGCGCCTCCAGGATCTTGTACTCCTCGATCTCCTTGCTGCGCTGGAAGATCGCCTCGGTGATCCGCTCCGGCGCCGGACCGCCGTTGCCGATGTTGTACTTGATGCCGAAGTCCTCGGTCGGCCCGCCCGGATTGTGGCTCGCCGACAGGATGATGCCGCCGAACGCCCGGTTCTGCCGGATCAGGTTCGACGCCGCCGGCGTCGAGAGCAGCCCGCCCCGGCCGACCAGCACGCGGCCGAAGCCGTTCGCCGCCGCCATCTTCATCGCGATCTGGATGACCTCGCGATTGTAGTAGCGGCCATCGCCGCCGATCACCAGCGTCTTGCCCTGGAAGTTCTCGAGGCTGTCGAAGATCGACTGGATGAAGTTCTCGACGTAGTTCTTCTGCTGGAAATGCGGCACCTTCTTGCGAAGGCCCGAGGTCCCCGGCTTCTGGTCGGTGTAGGGTGTCGTCGCGACGATCGTCATGCGGCGGGTCCTTCAGGAAGGAGGGAGGCGTAGAGCTCGGCATAGAGTCCAGCGCTGCGGTCCCACGAGACGTCGGCCGCCATCGCCCGGGCCTGGATCGCCGCCCAGACCTTCGGCTGGCGCATCAGCGCCACGGTGCGGCGGATGCCGTGGCGGAGGCCGTTCGCGTCGACCGGCTGGAACTGCACGCCGGTGGCGACGCCGGCGTTGATCGCCGCGACATTGGCGTCGATCACCGTGTCGGCAAGCCCGCCGACGCGCGCGACCACCGGCACGCAGCCATAGCGCAAGCCGCAGAGCTGGGTGAGGCCGCAGGGCTCGAAGCGCGACGGGATGAGGATCGCGTCGGCGCCGCCCTGCATCACGTGGGCGAGCCCCTCGTCGTAGCCGATCCGCACCGCGATCCGGCCCGGATGCCGGCCGGCGAGCGTGAGGAAGGCGGCCTCCAGGAACGGCGCGCCGGTGCCGAGCACCGCGAGGCGCACGCCGCTTCCCATCAGCTCGTCCGCGACATCGACGAGCAGGTCGATGCCCTTCTGCCCGGTCAGCCGGCTCACCACCACGAAGATCGGCGTGCCGTCGGGCTCGAGCTTGAACGCCGCCTCGATCGCGGCGCGGTTGAGCCGGCGCCCGTCGCGGCTCGCGGCGGAGAAGCGGCCGGCGAGGAGCGGGTCCTTCTCCGGATCCCAGACGCTCGTGTCGATGCCGTTGACGATGCCGCTCAGGACCGCGGCGCGCGTCCTGAGCAGCCCGTCGAGTCCCATGCCGCCGTCAGGCGTGGTGATCTCCTCGGCATAGGTCGGGCTGACCGTGGTGAGCGCCGTGGCATTGGCGAGCCCGGCCTTCAGGAAACCGACGCCGCCATAGTACTCGACCCCGTCGAGTGCGAACGCCTGCGGCGGCAGGTCGAGCCAGCCGAAGATGTGCGCCGGGAAATGCCCCTGGAACGCCAGGTTGTGCACGGTGAGGATCGAGGGCACCTTGATGCCGTAGTAGCGCAGGTAGGCCGGGACCAGCCCCGCCTGCCAGTCGTGCGCGTGCACGAGGTCGGGCTGGAAGCCCGCAACGCTGCCGGCCGCGACCTCGGCCGCCGCCTTGGCGAAGGCGGCGAAGCGGCGCCAGTTGTCGGGATAGTCGCCCTCCGCCGTGCCGTACGGCCCCTCCGGCCGGTCGAAGAGCTCGGGCGCCTCGAGCACCAGGAGCTTCAGCCCCGCCGTCTCCGCCGCCAGGATCCGCGCCCGCGTGCCGAGCAGCGCGGGAAACTCGTGCACCGGGGCCCATGCGTGGCCGAGCTTCGCCATCACCGCCGGATAGCCGGGCAGGAACGTGCGCATGTCGATGCCGCGTCGCGCCATGGCCGGCGGCAGGGCGCCGGCGACGTCGGCGAGGCCACCGGTCTTGACCAGCGGAAACGCCTCGGAGCTGACCGAGAGAACCCGCATCAGAGATCGAGCGCGTCGATCATCGGCTGGGTGATGAGGCAGACGCCGGCCTCGGTGCGCCGGAACCGCTTGGCGTCGAGCTCCGGATCCTCGCCCACCACCAGGCCGTCCGGGATGCGCACCCCGCGGTCGAGCACGACCTTCGAGAGCCGCGCGTGCCGGCCGATGTCGCACTCGGGCAGCACCACGGCCTCGGTCAGCCCGGCGTAGGAGTGCACCCGAACCCCGGTGAACAGCAGGCTTCGCCGCAGCGTCGCGCCGGAGATGATGCAGTCGCCGGAGACCAGGCTCGAGATTGCCTCGCCGCGCCGGCCGTCGACGTCGTGCACGAACTTCGCCGGCGGCTTGATCTCGGCATAGGTCCAGATCGGCCAGCTCGTCTCGTAGAGGTCGAGCTCGGGGATGATGTCGGTCAGGTCGAGGTTCGCCTGCCAGTAGGCATCGACAGTGCCGACGTCGCGCCAGTAGGCGACCGACTCGCGGGTCGAGCGCACGCAGGAGGTCGAGAAGCGGTGCGCCACCGCCTTGCCGTGCTTGACGATCTCGGGGATGAGATCCTTGCCGAAGTCGCGCGACGAGCCCGGCGTCTCCGCGTCGCGGCGCAGGAGGTCGGCGAGGAAGCGGGTGCGGAAGACGTAGATGCCCATCGAGGCGAGCGCGAGGTCGGGCTGGCCGGGAATGCCCGGCGGATCGGCGGGCTTCTCGACGAAGGCGGTGATGCCGTCCTTCTCGTCGACGTGCATCACCCCGAAGCCCGTCGCCTCCATCCGCGGCACCTCTAGGCAGCCGACGGTCACGTCGGCGCCCTCGTCGACGTGCTGCTGCAGCATCAGCTCGTAGTCCATCTTGTAGATGTGATCCCCGGCGAGGATCACCATGAACTCCGGCTCGTAATCGGTTATGATGTCGAGGTTCTGATAGACGGCATCCGCCGTCCCCTCGTACCATTGCGTCTCGCTGACGCGCTGCGAGGCCGGCAGGATGTCGAAGCTCTCGTTGCGCTCCGGCCGGAAGAAGTCCCAGCCGCGCTGCAGGTGGCGGATGAGGCTGTGCGCCTTGTACTGCGTCGCCACGCCGATGCGGCGGATGCCGGAATTGAGCGCATTCGACAGCGCGAAGTCGATGATCCGGGTCTTGCCGCCGAAATAGACCGCGGGCTTGGCGCGGCGATCCGTCAGCTCCTTGAGCCGGCTGCCGCGGCCGCCGGCCAGCACGTAGGCCATGGCGTCGCGGGCGAGCGGTGACGTGCGTTTCTCAACCAAGGCGTCCCCCCTTCGGTCTGCTTTGCGGGCGCGGTCACGCCCTTGTCTCGAGTTCCAGCCAGATCGTCGCGAGCGGCGGCAGCGTCAGCGTCGCGCGCGCGCCGTGCGCCTGCGGCTCCGCCGTGACCCCGCCCATGTTGCCCATGCTGCTGCCGCCATAAAGCGCGGCGTCGGAGTTCAGGATCTCGCGCCAGCGCCCCGCATGCGGCAGCGGCACGCCGTAGCCGGTGCGCGGGACCGGCGTGAAGTTCGAGATCACCGCCACCGGCGGCTGCCCCGGCGCCTTGCGCAGCCACGCGAAGACCGAGTTCGCGCTGTCGTCGGCGATCAACCACTCGAAGCCGTCGCCCTCGCAGTCGCGCTGGTGCAGCGCCGGCGTTGCGCGATAGAGCCGGTTCACGTCGCGCACCAGCGCCTGCACGCCCTTGTGCGGCTCGATGTCGAGCTGCCACCAGTCGAGGCCGCGCGCCTCCGACCACTCCGCCCCTTGCGCGAACTCCTGCCCCATGAACAACAGCTTCTTCCCCGGATACCCCCACATGAACGCGTAGTAGGCGCGGAGGTTCGCGAACTTCTGCCAGCCGTCGCCGGGCATCTTGGCGATCAGGCTGCCCTTGCCGTGCACCACCTCGTCGTGGCTGAGCGGCAGGACGAAATTCTCCGAGAAGGCGTAGAGCAGCCCGAACGTCAGGTCGTTCTGGTGGTGCTTCCGGTGGATCGGCTCGCGCGCCATGTAGTGCAGCGTGTCGTGCATCCACCCCATGTTCCACTTGAAGCCGAAGCCGAGGCCGCCGTCGTAGACCGGCGCCGAGACCTTCGGCCACGAGGTCGACTCCTCGGCGAAGGTCACCCGCCCCGGATGCTGGCCATAGACCGCGCGGTTCATCGCCTGCAGGAACGCGACCGCCTCGAGGTTCTCGCGCCCGCCGTACTTGTTCGGGATCCACTCGCCGGCCTTGCGCGAGTAGTCGAGATAGAGCATCGAGGCGACGGCATCGACGCGCAGCCCGTCGACGTGAAACTTTTCAGACCAGTAGAGCGCGTTATTGATAAGATAGGAGAACACCTCCTGCCGCCCGAAGTTATAGATCGCGGTGTTCCAGTCGGGATGAAACCCCTGCCGCGGGTCGGCGTGCTCGTAGAGCGCGGTGCCGTCGAAGTGCGCCAGCCCGTGCTCGTCGGTCGGAAAGTGCGCCGGCACCCAGTCGAGGATCACGCCGATGCCGGCGCGGTGGGCGCCGTCGACGAAGCGCGCGAAGCCCTCGGGCGGGCCGAAGCGCGCGCTCGGCGCATAGAGCCCGGTCGTCTGGTAGCCCCACGAAGGGTCATAGGGGTGCTCGGAGATCGGCAGGAACTCGATGTGCGTGAACCCCATGTCGGCGACGTAGGGGATCAGCCGGTCCGCGAGCTCGTCCCACGACAGGAACCGCCCGTCCTCGTGCCGCTGCCACGAGCCCGCGTGCACCTCGTAGACCGAGATCGGCATCCGCCGCACGTCGGCCTGGCTCCAGAACCGCCGGTGCGCCTCGTCGCCCCAGTCGTGCGCGAGCTCCGGCGCCACGATCGAGGCCGTGGCGGGGCGCAGCTCGGAAGCGCGCGCGAACGGGTCGGCCTTCAGCGGCAGGCGGTTGCCGTCGGGCCCGAGCAGTTCGTACTTGTAGCGCGCGCCGGCGTCGACGTCGGGCAGGAAGATTTCCCAGATCCCGGTGTCGCGCCGGAGTCGCATCACGTGCCGCCGCCCGTCCCAGCCGTTGAAGTCGCCGATCACGCTCACCCGCCGCGCGTTCGGCGCCCAGACCGCGAAATGAGTGCCGTCCGCGCCCTCGTGGTGGATCGGATGAGCGCCCATCTTGTCGAAGAGCCGAAGGTGGCTGCCCTCGCGAATGTAGTAGTCGTCCATTGGCCCGAGCACCGGTCCGAAGGTGTAGGGGTCGGTCACCCACCACTCGCCGCCGTCGTTCGTCGCGCGGTAGCGCAGCGGCTGGCGGTCCTTGACCGTCAGCGGCCCCTCGAAGAAGCCCGCGTCGTCGCGCTGCTCGAGCTGCCCCGCCGGCGCGCCGCCGAGCGTGAACGCCTCGAGCGTCCGCGCCCCCTCGACGAAGGCGCGCGCCCAGAGCGTGCGGCCGACCTTGTGCAGCCCGAGCACCGCGAACGGGTCGGCGTGGTTGCCGGTGACGATCGCCGCGATGGTCGCCGGATCGAGGCCTGGCGTCGCCTTGCCGGCGCCCCTCTTCTCCGCGGGTTCCTTGCCCACCGAACGCTCCTCCCCCGTGGCCTTCCATTCTCTCCGCCCGGTCAGTCGGGCAGGGCGATGCTCCAGACGTCGCTGGCGTACTGGCGGATGGTGCGGTCCGACGAGAACCAGCCCATCCGCGCGGTGTTCAGGATCGCCTTGCGCCACCAGGTCGCCGGATCGGACCAGAGCGCGTCGATCTCGCGCTGCGCGCGGGTGTAGGCGTCGAAGTCGGTCGCGACCATGAACCAGTCGTGGTCGTAGAGTCCGCCGATCAGGTCGCGGTAACGGCCGGGATCGTCGGGCGAGAACACGCCGGACGCGATCGCGGTCAGCGCCTGGCTGAGCTCGGGCGAGCTTTCGATCACCTTGCGCGGGTCGTGGCCGCAGCGCCGCCGCTGCTCGACCTCCTCGGCGGTCAGCCCGAAGATCACCACGTTCTCCGCCCCCACCGCCTCGCGGATCTCGACGTTGGCGCCGTCGAGCGTGCCGATGGTGATGGCGCCGTTCAGCGCGAACTTCATGTTGCCGGTGCCCGACGCCTCCATGCCGGCGGTCGAGATCTGCTCGGAGATGTCCGCCGCCGGCACCAGGATCTCGGCCATGCTGACGTTGTAGTTGGGCAGGAACACCACCTTGAGCACGCTCCTGACCGTCGGGTTCGAGTTGATGACCCGCGCCACGTCGTTGGCGAGCTTGATGATGAGCTTGGCGTTGTGGTAGGTCGGCGCCGCCTTGCCGGCGAAGACCTTCACCCGCGGCACCCAGTTGAGCTCGGGGTGCGACCGGATCTGGTCGTAGAGCGCCACCGCCTCGATGATGTTGAGGAGCTGCCGCTTGTATTCATGGATCCGCTTGACCTGGATGTCGAAGAGCGCGTTCGGATCGACGCGCAGCCCGAGCCGGTCGTGCACCACCTCGGCCAGCCGGTCCTTGTTGAGCCGCTTCACCCGGGCGAAGGCGTCCTGGAACGCGGGATCGTCGGCGTAGGGCTCAAGGTCGCGAAGCCGGTCGATGTCGTCGAGGAATGCCGGCCCGATGGTGTCGGTGATGAGCTCGGTCAAGCCGGGGTTGCACTGCACCAGCCAGCGCCGCGGGGTGATGCCGTTGGTCTTGTTGATGATCCGGTTCGGGAACATCCGGTGCAGGTCGCGGAAGACCGTCACCTTGAGCAGCTCCGAGTGCATCGCCGCGACGCCGTTGACCGCATGCGCGCCGACGAAGGCGAGGTTGCCCATCCGCACCCGCCGCTCGCCCGACTCGTCGATCAGACTGATCGCGCGGATCTCCTCGTCCGACATCCGGTGATCGTTGCGCGCGGATTTGAGCAGCCGGGCGTTGATCTCGTAGATGATCTGCATGTGCCGCGGCAGCAGCCGCTCGAACAGCGGCACCGGCCAGGTCTCGAGCGCCTCGGGCAGCAGCGTGTGGTTGGTGTAGCCGATGGTGCCGACCGTCAGCTTCCACGCCTCCTCGAACTCGATCCCGTGCACGTCGATGAGCAGCCGCATCAGCTCGGCGACGCAGACCGCCGGATGCGTGTCGTTGAGCTGGATCGCCACCTTGTCGGCAAGGTTGTCGAAGCGGCCGCCGTAGTGCTGCTTGTGCCGGCGCAGGATGTCCTGCAGCGACGCCGACGAGAAGAAGTATTCCTGCCGCAGCCGCAGCTCCTGCCCGGCGGGCGAGGCATCGGCCGGATAGAGCACGCGCGTCAGCGCGTCGGCGCGGTTGCTCTCGGTCAGTGAGCCGATGTGGTCGCCGGCGTTGAACGCGTCGAGCTTGATCGGGTCGATCGGATCGGCCTTCCACAGTCGGAGGGTGTTCACCCGCGTGCCGCGCCAGCCGACCACGGGCGTATCGTATGCGGTGGCCGTCACCCGCTCCGCCGGATGCCAAGTGTAACGGTCGCTCTGGCCGTTGGCGTCGAAATACTCGACCCGTCCGCCAAAGCCGATCTCGTAGGCCGCCTCGCGGCGGTCGAACTCCCACGGGTTGCCGTGCTCGAGCCAGATCTCGGGCAGCTCCGCCTGCCAGCCGTCGAGGATCTCCTGCCGGAACAGGCCATGACGGTAGCGGATGCCGTAGCCATAGGCCGGCACGCCCACCGTCGCCATGCTCTCCATGAAGCACGCGGCCAGCCGTCCGAGGCCGCCGTTGCCGAGGGCCGCGTCCGCCTCGAGCTCGGCGATCACGTCGAAGTCGACACCGACGAGCCTCAGCCCCTCGCGCATGGCGTCGAGCAGCCCGAGGTTCGACAGCGCGTCGCGCAAAAGCCGCCCGATCAGGAACTCGAGGCTGAGGTAATAGACCCGCTTGCCGCCCTCGAGATAGGTCCGCCGGGTCGCGTTCATCCAGTATTCGATGGCGCGGTCGCGGGTGACGAGCACCGCGGCCTGCAGCCAGTCGTGCGGCTTGGCGACCTTGGGGTCCTTGCCGACGCGATAGGTGAGCCGGTCGACGACCTCGCGGGCCATCGTCTCGGGGTCTTCGTACTCCGGCCGGGGGGCGGGAAGGGTCTGGAGCGGGAGAGTCATTGGCATCCCTGGCCTGGTGCGCTCGGGCAGTTGGTCCGAAATCGCGGCGCTCTGCCGGCGCCGTCGGTTCGCCGGTCGGGACACGCTCCCCCCCGAAGCGGCCTCGCGGCTCGCCAGCTAATCGCACTTCGACGTGGCGATCAAGGGGCTCCGCGCGCGACGAGCATGCGCCGGTGATCAGGCAAGGGCGCGGTGGAATGGCCGGAAAGTCCGGCGACTTCAGGCCACCGGGCGGCCCGCCGCATGGCGAAACGGCTCGTCGCGCTCACGGTCGTAGACCGGCTCGCCGGCGACCCAGGTCTGCCGCACCGCCCGGTCGTCGCCGAGCGTCATGAGGACGAACAGCCGCTCCATCAGGTCGCGGGCGTGGCCCGAGCGGAAGGCGAGGAGTGGGGTCGCTGCCGGATCGAGCACGACGAGGTCGGCCTCCATGCCCGGCGCGACCCGGCCGATGCGGTCGCCGAGGTGCAGCGCCTCGGCGCCGCCGCGGGTGGCGAGCCAGAGCCCGTGCGCGGCGGTCAGCCGCCCGCCGCCCATGCGCGCCATCTTGTAGGCCTCGTTCAGCGTCTGCAGCTGCGAGAACGCGGTGCCGGCGCCGAGGTCGGTGCCGAGCGCCACGTGCACCGGCCGGTCGGCGCGCCGCGCCTCGAAGACGCGGAAGAGCCCCGAGCCGAGAAAGAAGTTCGATGTCGGGCAATGCGCGAGCGCCGCGCCCTTCGCGTGGCAGCACGCGAAGTCGGCCTCGTCCATGTGCACGGCGTGACCGAGGATCGCCCGCGGCCCGACGAGCCCGGCGCGGTCGTAGACCTCGAGATAGCTCGCGTGCCCGGGGAAGAGGTCGAGCACCCAGTCGATCTCCGCCGTCGTCTCGCAGAGATGGGTCTGCACGTAGGTGCCCGGATGCTCGCGCCAGAGCCGGGCGGCGGCGGCGAGCTCGGCCTCCGAGCAGGCGGGCGCGAACCGCGGCGTGATGCAGTAGTGCTGCCGGCCGCGGCCGTGCCAGCGCTCGATCAGCGCCTTGGACTCGGCATAGGCGGTCTCCGGCGTGTCGAGCAGCGCCGGCGGCGCGTTGCGGTCCATCAGCACCTTGCCGGCGATCATCCGGGTGTTGAACCGCTCCGACTCGGCGAAGAACGCATCGACCGACTGCGGATGCACGGTGCAGTAGACCGAGGCGGTGGTGGTGCCGGCGCGCAGGAGCTCGCGCAGGAAGATCGCGGCGACCTTCTCGGCGTGGGCCTTGTCGGCGAAGTCCTGCTCGGCGACGAAGGTGTACTTCTCCAGCCACTCGAGCAACCCCTCGCCGAAGGCGCCGATCATCTGCGTCTGCGGATAGTGGACGTGCGCGTCGATGAAGCCGGCGCTGATGATGCTGCCCGGATGGTGCGCGACCTCGAGCCCGCGCGCGGCGCGCTCGTCCCACGGCCCGACCGAGGCGATGACGCCGTCCTCGATGACGACGAGCCCGTCGGACAGATGCTCGAGGCAGTTCTCGGGCGGCTCGAGGAACGGATCGGCCCGCAGGCTCACCACCTCGCCGCGCAGCGCCTGCCGTGCCGCCATGCCGTCTCTCCCGCCCGAATGTCCGAGCCGCGATTGAAGGCGCTCGGCGCCGCCGAGACAATCGCGCATTTTCCGAAGCTGCTTCGCCCGGCGGCTGAAGCCGCCGCGGGCGCAAGGCGCCGGCGGTCGAAGGGAAGGGCGGTCGAACCGTCCGCCGTGCCGCTGCGGCATGATTGAATCCGACGGGTTGCCAGGCAACCTTCAACGGCATCGCGCGCGCGAGACCCGTCTCCGGCTTCGGCAACCCACCCCGCGCGAAGCGCTGGAAATCGGCGGCGGATGGGCCCTATGATCGGCGCAACGCCAGAGCCGACACGATCAACAAGGGGGGAACCATGGCGCGAACCTTCGCCGTCCTCGGTGCATCCAACACCGGCAAGTCGACGCTCGTCGATCGCCTGTGCGCGCTCGAAGGGCAGCCGTTGCCCGCGGCGGCGCCGGGCGAGCTTCGCGTCGCGAGCTTCACCCACCTCGGCGACGCCTGGCAGGCGATCGACACGCCGGGCTCGATCGAGCTGCTGCATGTCGCCGCCGACGCGCTGCTGGCCGCCGACATCGCGGTGGTCTGCGTCGGGCCCGACCCGGCCGCGGCGGTGCTGGCCTCGCCCTTCCTGCACCTGGTCGAGGCGGCGGGCACGCCGGCGCTCATCTTCATCAACCGCATCGACGAGGCACAGGGCCGGGTGCGCGACATTGTCGCGGCGCTGCAGGACTACGCCGTCCACCCGATCGTGCTGCGCCAGATCCCGATCGTCGAGAACGGCCACGTCACCGGCTCGGTCGATCTCGTTTCCGAGCGCGCGTGGCATTACCGCGAGGGCGAGCCGTCGCAGCTTGTCGAGATGCCGCCTGCGGTCAGCGAGCGCGAGCACGAGGCTCGCGGCGAGATGCTCGAGCACCTGGCCGAGTTCGACGACTGGCTGCTGGAGGAGCTGATCGAGGACCGCACCCCGCCCAACGAGGCGGTCTTCGCGCTCTGCCGGCGGGTGCTCGGCGAGAACCGGGTGCTGCCGGCCTTGATCGGCTCGGCCGGGCACGGCAACGGCATCGTCCGGGTGATGAAGGCGCTGCGCCACGAGGCGCCGGGGCCGGAGGTGCTGCGCGAGCGGCTGGCAGCGCAGGCAGGGCTCGGAGAGGCACCCGCGGCGGTGATCTTCGCGTCATCCAACCGCAAGCACCTCGGCAAGACGCTGCTCCTGCGCGCGCTCGAGCCGCTCGCCTCCGGCCGGCCGATCGGCGGCAAGGCCCCGGGCCAGCTGACGCCGGCCGACCCGCGCGAGACCCGCCACCTCGACGAGGTCGGCGAAGGCATGATCGCGAGCGCGGTGAAATCTGACCACCTGTCGAGCGGCCGCATCGCCACCGCGACCGAGCTTTTCGAGCCGCCGGCCTGGCACCGGCCGCAGCCGCCGCTCCTCCTGCGCCTTTTGGTCCCCACCTCGGAGCGCGACAACGTCAAGCTCTCGGGCGCGCTCGCCTCGATCGCCGAGGGCGACGGGGCGCTGACCGTGACCCAGGACCCCGAGACCGGCAACGCGCTCGTCGGCTTCCAGGGGCCCTTGCACCTGCGCCTGGTGCGCCAGCGGCTGAAGGACGTCTTCGGCATGGACGTGGACGAGCAGCCGACCGGTGCTGCCTATCGCGAGACGATCTCGAAAAGCCAGGAGACCGCCTACCGCCACAAGAAGCAGACCGGCGGCGCCGGTCAGTTCGCCGACGTCAAGCTGACGGTGGCGCCCGGCGTGCGCGGCGACGGCTTCGCCTTCTCCGAGGTGGTGAAGGGCGGCGCGGTGCCGCGAAACTACATCCCCGCCGTCGAGCAGGGTGCCCGCGACGCGATGGAGCGCGGGCCCTTGGGCTTTCCGGTGCTCGACGTGGCGGTGACGCTGACCGACGGCCAGGCCCACGCGGTCGACAGCTCGGAGATGGCGTTCCGCATTGCCGGCCGCCGCGGCGTCGGCGAGGCGCTGAAGGCGGCGGCGCCGGTGCTGCTACAGCCGGTCTTCCGCATCGGCATCCACGCGCCGGCGAGCTTCACCGGCAGCCTCGGGCCGATCGTCTCGTCGCATTCGGGCCAGGTGCTCGGCTTCGACGCCGACCCCGCGGCGCGCGGCTGGGAGATCTTCGCCGCGCTGGTGCCCGGCAGCGCGCTGCCCGGACTCGCCAACGACATCCGCGCGGCGACTCAAGGGGTCGGCTGGTTCTCCTCCGACTTCGACCACTACGAGGAGCTGCACGGCAAGGCCGCCGATCGTATCGTGCAGGAGCGCGCGAAGGAGCCGGCGTGAGGACTGCGGGAGCATCGGGCCCGAAGCCGTGACGCGCCTCCACGCTCGTCTCCGGCACGACGGTGCCGTCGCTGACGGATTCGGCGTGGACAAATCCGTGCGCATCCGACCCCCCGAGCGCGGATGAGCAGCCGCGCATCCGCCGGGTCGGACGCAGACGGATTGGAGCCGTCGGCGACACACGACACCCCTTCGTCTCCGCGCGTCCCGCGCTCCAACGAACGGCCCGGCGAACGCAGTGCGTTCGCCTGTCGGGCCGGGTCGCGGGGCCACAAGGCCCGCTTCGGTCGTCAGCTATCCTCACCCCGTCGGCGCGTCCGCCCGCACCAGCCCCTCGGCCTTGAGCTCGGCCCAGAGCGCCGCCGGCACCGCGGCATCGAGCGCCGCCACGTTGGCCGCAACCTCCGCGGGCCGCTGCCCGCCCGGGATCACCGAGACCACCGCCGGGTGGAACAGCGGAAACTGCAGCGCCGCGGTGGCGAGCGGCACGCCGTGTGCGGCGCAGACCCGCTCGATGCGGGCCACCCGGTCGAGGATCGCCGGCGGCGCCGGCTCGTAATTGTAGAACGCCCCGGGCTTCGCGCCGGTGGCCAGCACCCCCGAGTTGTACGGACCCCCGAGCACGATGCCGATGCCGCGCGCCTCGCAGAGCGGCAGGAAGGAGTCGAGCGCCGCCTGCTCCAGCAGCGTGTAGCGCCCGGCGAGCAGGAACAGGTCGAAGTCGCCGCGCCGCGCCAGATCCTCGCAGACGTCCCACTCGTTGATGCCGCCACCGAACGCGCGGATCACCCCCTCGTCGCGCAGCCGCACCAGCGCGCCGTAGCCCGACGCCATGAACTCTTCGATCCGCCGGTCGGACTCCGCCCGGGTGCCGTGGGTGAAGACGTCGATGTCGTGGACGTAGAGGATGTCGACCCGGTCCACCCCCAGCCGCTCCAGCGACGCCTCGAACGAGCGCATGACCCCGTCATGGCCGTAGTCGTAGACCTCGCGCCGCGACGGCACGTCGAAGAACTTGCCGATCCCGGTCCGCTGCTCGGGCGCGCAGGCCTCGAGCCGGCGCCCGACCTTGGTCGAGAGCACGAACCCCTCCCTGCCGCGCAGGAACGGGTTGAGCCGCGTCTCCGACAGCCCGAGGCCGTAGAGCGGCGCGGTGTCGAAATAGCGCACGCCGGCGTCCCAGGCTGCCTCGAGCGTCGCGCGCGCCTCGGCCTCGGCGACCGGGCGGTAGAGGTTGCCGATCGGCGCCGCGCCGAAGCCGAGCTCGCTGAAGGCGATGCCGCCGTCGCCGCGCCGGTCCCAGGCCCTCGTCCTCATTTCACCGCTCCCGCCGCCATGCCCTTGATGATGAAGCGCTCGAGGACGATGCCGATCGCGACGAGCGGTGCGATCGCCGCCGTCGACAGCGCCGCCATCGACCACCAGTTGATGCCCTGGCTGCCGGTCTGGCTCGCCACCATCACCGGCAGGGTGTTGGCGTTGGTCGAGGTGAGGAGCGCCGCAAAGAAATACTCGTTCCAGCACAGCACCAGCGAAAGGATGAACGCCGCGACCATGCCGGGCAGCGCGATTGGCAGCACGATCTGCAGGAACGCCCCCCAGACCCCGAGCCCGTCGACAAGCGCCGCCTCCTCGAGCTCGAGCGGGATCGCGGTGAACTGGTCGCGCATGATCCAGATCACGATCGGCAGCACCATGAGCGTGTAGACCATGATGATGCCGATGCGGGTGTCGTGCAGCGCCAGCGCCTTGTAGAGCACGAGGAAGGGCAGGGCGAGCACCACCGGCGGCAGGATCAGCTGGCTGAGGAAGAAGAACGAGATGTCCTTGTTGCGCATCCAGGCGAAGCGATAGCTGAACCGGCTGAGCCCGTAGGCCGCGAGCGAGCCCAGCACCACGGCGGCGAGCGAGGCGCCGACCGCGACGATCACGCTGTTCCAGAAGCGCTTGAGAAACTCCTGCCGCGGCGTCGAGATCGCGCCGATGGTGTCCGGCGACAGCCCGAGCGAGCGCCAGCCGCGCCAGTCGGGCCGGAAGTCGACCCACGGCACCAGGTGGCCTTGGGTGACGTCGGGCGCGGTCTTGAACGAGGTGGTGACGGTCCAGTAGATCGGCACCAGGCAGATGAGCGCCCAGAGCGCCAGCGCCGCGTAGATGCCGACTTGCGCGGCGACGTGGCCGACGCGGCGCGGTGCGCCGGTCACTGCGTCACCCCGTGGCTCCGGCGCAGCAGCCGGTTGGCGCCGGCAATGAGCAGCGTCACGCCGACCACGATGATGACGAGGTAGACCATGGCGAGCAGCGTGCCGTAGCCGACGTTCGAACGGTCGCGGTACTCGCGGTAGATGAAGCTCGTCACCGAGTCGGTGGCGCCGCCCGGCCCGCCGGAGGTGACGGTGATGATGATGTCGGCGAGCTTCAGCTTGAAGATGATGCGGATGACGACGACCGTTACCGAGACCGGCAGCATCATCGGAAAGACCACCTCGCGGAAGCCCTGCCACCAGGTCGCGCCGTCGACGCGCGCCGCCTCGAGCACCTCGCGGTCGAGGCTCTGCAGGCCGGCGAGCAGCATGATCATCATGAACGGGATGAAGGTCCAGGCGTCGAGCATCATGATCGTCGCCCGCGCGACCTCGGGCGTGCCGAAGAACGACGGGTTCTCCCAGCCGAGATGGCGGGCGAGACGGGCGATCGGCCCGAACCGCGGCTCGAGCATCGACTTGCCGACCATCCAGGAGAGCGCCACCGGCGACAGCATCAGCGGCATCAGGAACACCACGCGCCAGAGCTTGCGCGCGCGGATCTCGGCGTTGAGGAGCAGCGCGAGGCCGAAGGCGATCGCGTACTCGGCGAGGACCGCGAGCACGTACCAGACCATGTTGCCGAGCGCGTTCCAGTAGAACGGATCGTGCCACATCTGCACGACGTTGGCCAAGCCGTTGAACCGGCGCCCGGTCGCCCCGGAGAGGTTCCAGTCGGAGAAGGCGATCCAGAGCCCGAAGACCAGCGGGAAGACCACCATCGCCACGGTGAAGAGCACCGCCGGCAGCACGAAGAGCGCGCGCTTGCCGCGCTCGCCGTGGACGAGCACCTGCGCGAGAGAGAGCGCGGCGCCCCACAGCAGGTAGGCGTAGAGCACCGGCCGCCAGGTGGCGAAGCCCGGCACCCCGAGCCCGACGGCATGGCCCGCCTGCAGCGCGAAGCTCGCGAGGAGCAGCGCGCTGGCGCCCGCGAGCAGCCACCGCCCCGCCCGCGCCCGCCCCGGCGCGATGGCGACGTCGGCGACGGTGTGCAGCCGGTCGGGCAGCTCGGTCATCGCGGCGCCGGCTTTGTCGCCGCTGCGCTCCGCCCCCAGACCGCCTCGAGCGCTGCGGCCGCGTGCGCGACGCCCGCCGCCCGTTCGTCCAACGCCGCGCCCCCGCCTTCTTCTTGGCCAAGATACTCCCGCCGGAGGCGCCTCCCGCCGAGCTGCCGCGCGTTCGCCGGATCGGTCACGAGTCGGCCTCCCCCCTCCGCGTGCACGGCCTGCCGTCATTGCTAGCAGGCGAGGGGGAGGAATCAATCCGCATCGGCACGCCGGGCTCGCCTGGCGCGAGCGGCGCTGTTGCGGTCCTCTCGACGGATGCTTAACGAACTGGACACCTTCAACTTTCAGCGTCGCGCGATTGACTGCGGCGACAAATCCGGCATAGTGGGCGACATCGGTGGCCGCGGCAGAAAAGCCCTCCTTCCCCACCGCCTCCCAAGCCATTCGCGACGGTTGCACCCGACGGTTCATCGAACCTGGAGGGGTCGTGCGGGTCGGCGGGGTCTCGGCATGATGCGGCACTTCGGGCACCCGGCGATGGTGGGTCCGCTGGCGCCCGCCGCCTGCCGGCCCCGCGGATGGGGGTCCAAGCACCCGCACGTAGCGGATCGGGGGGGCTCTTTGAGGGGAGGGCCCCCCCGGTCTCGCGTTTCTGAACGACACGGAAGGCGTCGGCCCGGTCTCGATGAACCGGAGGCTCAGGCCTCGTAGCCGCCCATCTCGCAGACCATGCGCCACTCGTCCGGGCTGACCGGCTGCACCGACAGGCGCGAGTTGCGCACCAGCACCATGTCCTTGAGCCGCGGGTCGGCCTTGATCGCGGCGAGCGTCACCGCGCGCGGGAACGGCGCGACGGCGCGGATGTCGACGCATTCCCAAGGGCCGCCGGCGGCCGTCGAATCGGGGTGGGCCTCGGCGATGACCTCGACGACGCCAACCACGGCCTTCACGTCGCCGGAGTGATAGAAGAAGCCGAGATCGCCCCGCGACATCGCCTGCATGGTGGCGCGTGCCTGGAAGTTGCGCACCCCGTCCCATTCCTGTCCGGCGTCGCCCCTGGCCACCTGGTCTTGCCAGCTCCAGGTGTGGGCCTCGGACTTGAACAGCCAGTATTGCATCGCGTCTCCCGTCATTCGCTGCGGAGCGGCCGCGAGAGCAGCGCGTCCATGGCGCCCGCGATCGTCAGCCCGCCCTCGAGCACGTCGGCCACCGCGGCGGCGATCGGCAGCTCCACCCCGTGCTCGGCGCCAAGCTGACAGGCGGCGCGGGCGGTGGCAACGCCCTCGACCGTGCCGCCGGGGCGGCTCTCGCCGGCGCCGAGCGCACGGCCGAGGCGGAAGTTGCGCGACTGCGCCGAGCCGCAGGTCAGCGACAGGTCGCCGAGCCCGGAGAGCCCCGCCAGCGTCTCGGCGCGCGCCCCCATCGCCACCGCGAGGCGGGTCATCTCGGCGAACCCCCGCGTCATCAGCGCGGCGCGGGCGGAGGCGCCGAGCCGCGCGCCCTCGATCATGCCGCAGGCGATCGCCACCACGTTCTTGAGCGCGCCGCCGAGCTGCGCGCCGGTCACGTCGTCGGTCAGGTAGAGCCGGAGGCGCGCGGTGGCGAGCCGCCGCTGCAGGGCCGCGCCCTCGGGCTCGGCGCAGGCGAGCGTCAGCGCGGTCGGCAGGCCGGCGGCGATCTCCTCGGCAAACCCCGGCCCGGTGAGCGCGGCGAGCACGTGCCCGGGCACGCGATCGGCCGCGATCTCGGTCTGCAGCCGGCGGCTCTGCGCATCGATCCCCTTGGCGCAGAGGACGAGCGGCGCCGGCGGCAGCGCCGCGGCGTCGGCGGCGAGGAAGCGCTCGGTCTCCTGCGCCGGCACGACGAGGAGCACCGCATCGGCGCTCGCAAGGTCGGCGAGGTCGGCGGTGCAGACGAGGCCGGGCGGCAGTCGGGTGCCGGGGAGGCGCGCGGTCTGCCGCGTCGCCTCGGCCGCAGCCATCGCCGCGGCGTCGCGGCCCCAGAGCCGCACCTCCCGGCCTTCCGCGGCCTCGGCCACCGCGAGCGCGGTGCCGAAGGCGCCGGCGCCGATCACCCCGATCATGCCTTGGCTCCCCTGCGTCCGGTGCCGAGCATCGGCGCGGCAGTGGCATCGAGCGGCCAGCGCGGCCGCGCGGCGAGGGTGAGCGCGTCCGGCCCCGCCTCGGCCATGCGCTCGGCTGCGGCCCAGGCGATCATCGCGCCGTTGTCGGTGCAGAGCCGCACCGGGGGCGCGAGAAAGCCGAACCCGGCCGCCTCGGCGACCGCCTCGAGGCCCGTGCGCACCACGCGATTGGCGGCGACGCCGCCGGCCACCGCCAGCACCGGGACGCCGGGACCGGCGCCGAAGGCGGCGCAAGCCCGCCGCGCCTTCTCGGCGAGCGTCTCGGCGACGGCGGCCTGGAAGCCGGCTGCGAGGTCGGCCCGGTCGGCGCGGGTCAGCCCGCCCTGCGCCGCCACCAGCCGGTCGCTCGCCCGCCGCACCGCGGTCTTGAGCCCGGAGAACGACAGATCGCAGCCGTCGCGGTCGAGGAGCGGCCGCGGCAAGGCGAAGCGTGCCGGGTCGCCGGCGCGCGCCTCGGCCTCGACCGCGGGGCCGCCGGGCTGCGGCAGGCCGAGGAGCTTCGCCACCTTGTCGAACGCCTCGCCCGGCGCGTCGTCGATGGTGCCGCCGAGCCGGCGGAACCGCTCCGGCCCCTCGACGGCGAGGAACTGGCAATGGCCGCCGGAGACCAGGAGCACCAGGTAGGGAAAGCCGATGTCGGCCACGAGCCGCGGCGTCAGCGCGTGCCCGGCCAGGTGGTTGATCCCCCAGATCGGCAAACCGCGCGCCGCGGCGAGCCCCTTGGCGAACATCACGCCCGCCAGCACCCCGCCGATGAGGCCGGGCCCGGCGGTGACGGCGACGGCGTCGACGCGGTCGAGCCCGAGGCCGGCCGCGCCGAGCGCCGCGCGCGTGGTGTCGTCCAGCCGCTCGGCGTGGGCGCGGGCGGCGATCTCGGGCACCACGCCGCCATAAATGTCGTGCAGCGTGTCCTGGCCGACCACCTCCGAGGCGAGGATCTCGCCGACGGGCTGGCCGGGCCGCGCGCGCACCAGGGCGACCGCGGTGTCGTCGCAGCTCGATTCGATGCCGAGGATGATCCGGGCCGGATCCACGCGCGCCCCCTTGCGCCCAGCGCCCCCGCGGTGGCACGGGAGGGAGAGCCGCAGGTAACACCCGCCCGGCCGCCGCGCAACGGCAGCCCGGCCGCTTTTTCCGGAGGTTGCCGGTATGCCCGCGCCACGCCCGCTGATCCTGACCCGGCCGCGCGAGCAGTCGGACGCCTTCGCCGCCGTGCTCGCGGATCGCCTGCCCGGGCGGTTCCGGCCGGTGATCGCGCCCTTGCTCGCGATCGCACCGCTCGCAAGAGTGGCGGTGGACGTCGGCGACGCGCAGGCGCTCCTCTTTTCCTCGGCGAACGGCGTCGCCGCCTTCGCCGCGGCGAGCCCGGAGCGCGGGCTGCCGGCGATCTGCGTCGGCGACATGACCGCGGCGGCGGCGCGCAGCGCGGGCTTTGCCGCGGTGCACTCCGCCGACGGCGACGTGCACGCGCTGGCGCGGCTCGCCGCCCGGCTCTACCG
>JBDHSS010000009.1:0-24520 GCA_039808205.1 Paracoccaceae bacterium
CGGCCAGCGCGCTTGCCGGCCTTCTCGCGCTCGCGGCGTTGCGCGCGAGCGGGCGCGGCGCGCGCGCACTGGCGCTCGTCGCCTGGGGGCTGGCGGCCGCGTCCTTCGCGCTGACCGGCCACGCTGCGAGCGCGTCGCCGCGATGGCTCACGGTGTCGTCGGTGGCGCTGCACGCCGGCGCCGTGCTGTTCTGGATCGGCGCGCTGGCCGGCCTCGCCGAGCGCGCGGCGCGGCCGGGGAGCGGCCTTGTCGCGACGCTGCGGCGCTTCTCCGCCTTTGCGCTGCCGCTGGTTGCCGGGCTCGTCGTCAGCGGCGCGGCGCTGGCGGTCGTGCAGGTGCGCGCGCCGGCCGAGCTTTTCGCGACCGCCTACGGCCGCCTTCTCTGCACCAAGCTCGCCTTCGTCGCAGTGCTGCTCGGCCTCGCGGCGCTCAACCGCTGGCGCCTGACGCCGGCGATCGCCCGCGCCGCGCCCGGTGCGGCGGTCCGCTTCCGGCGCTCCGTCGCGGCCGAGATCGGCCTCGGCCTCGTCATCCTCGCGCTCGCGAGCGGCTTCCGCCTGACGCCGCCGCCGCGCGCGCTGCTTGCGGTGACACCCGAGGCTTACGTCCACCTGCACGGGCCGACGGTGATGGCGGACGTGACGCTCAAGCCCGGCAAGGTCGGCGCGAACGCCATCGAGATCGGCCTGCAGGCGACGGCGGGCGGGACCGTGGCGCCGCTCGGCGTGGAGATCGCCTTCTCGCTGCCGGCGGAGGGTGTCGAGCCGCTGCGGCTGAACGCCTCGGGCAGCGGCGACAGCTGGCACGCGGGCCCGGTGGTGCTGCCGCGCGCCGGCGTCTGGACCGTGCGCCTCGACGTCCTCGTCAGCGACTTCGACAAGGCATCGCTGGCCGCCGACCTGACGGTCCGCGGGCCCTGAATCAGCCGATCAGCACCCCGAGCGTCACCAGCGCTGCGCCGAGCAGCGTGCCGCCGAGCCCCCAGGCCCAGGGCGGCGTCCGGCGGTGGACCACCGGCGGCGACGGTGTGTTGACCCGGATCAGCGTGGCCTCGGCCAGCTGCGGCAGCCGGGGCCCGAGCCGCGACAGGATCCGCACCGCGCTCGCGAGGTCGCGGACGACGGCGGCGGGCCCGAGGTTCGAGCGGATGTAGTCGGTGACGACCGGCCGCGCCGTCTCCCACATGTTCATCGCCGGATTGAGGCTGCGCGCCACGCCCTCGACCACCACCATCGTGCGCTGCAGGAGGATCAGCTCGGTGCGGGTCTGCATCCCGAAGCGCTCGGTCACCTCGAAGAGGTGCGCGAGCAGCCGCGCCATCGAGATCCGCGTCGCGTCCTGGCCGAAGATCGGCTCGCCGACCGAGCGCAACGCCTGCGCGAAGGCGTCAGGGTCACGGTCGCGCGGCACGTAGCCGGCCTCGAAGTGCACCTCGGCGACCCGGTGGTAATCGCGGTGCAGGAAGCCGATCAGAATCTCGGCGTAGACCCGCCGGGTATAGGCGTCGATCCGCCCCATGATGCCGAAGTCGAGCGCGACGAGCGCGCCGTCGGGGCCGACCTTCAGGTTGCCCTGGTGCATGTCGGCGTGGAAGTAGCCGTCGCGAAGCGCGTGGGTGAGGAAGGTCTGGATCACCCGCTCGGAGAGCCGCACGAGGTCGACGCCGCGCTCGGCGAGCGCCGGCACGTCGCCCATCGGCGTGCCCGCCACCCATTCCGAGGTGAGGACGCGCCGGCTTGAGGCGGGCCAGATCACCGCCGGCACCCGGAAGCCCGGGTCGCGCTCGGTGTTGGCGTGGAACTCGGCGGCGGCGGAGGCCTCCATCCGCAGGTCGAGCTCGCCCTGCACCACGCCCTGGAAGTGCTCGATCACCGCCTTTGGCCGCAGGCGGCGGGCGAAGGGCGCGAGCAGCTCGATCATCGAGGCAGCGAAGTAGAACGCATCGACGTCGCGCAGGAACGCCCGCTCGATCCCCGGCCGCAGCACCTTGACCGCCACGACCTGGCCCGTCGAGCGCAGCCGCGCGCGGTGGACCTGGGCGAGCGAGGCGGCGGCCACGGGCGGCTCGAACTCGGCGAAGACAGCATCGACCGGGCGGCCGAGCTCGGCCGCGACCATCGCACGCGCCTCCTCGGTCGGGAACGGCGGCAGCTTGTCCTGCAGGATGCGCAGCTCGTTGGCGAGCTCGGGGCCGACGACGTCGGGGCGCGTCGAGAGCAGCTGGCCAAACTTGATGTAGGCAGGGCCGAGCGCGGTGATCGCCCTGAGGATCGGTGGCTGCGACGGATCGCCCTCGAGGCCGAGCCACTGGAACGGCCATCCGAGGACGCGCGCGGCGACGCGGAGCGCGGGCGGCGCGTCGAAGGCCGCGAGCGCCTGCTGCATCGCGCCCGTCCGCTCGAAGGTCGCGCCGGTGCGGATCAGGCGCCAGATGTTGTGCGGACCGCGCATGCGCTCAGAGCTTCCAGCCCGAATGCAGCGCGGCGATTCCCATGGAGAGGTTGCGCCAGCGGACCTGCTCAAAGCCCGCGTCGCCGATCATGCCCGCGAAGGTCTCCTGATCCGGGAAGCGGCGGATCGACTCGACGAGATACTGATAGCTCGCCCGATCGCCGGTCAGCACCTGGCCCATCGGCGGGATGACGTTGAACGAGTAACGGTCATAAAGCCACTGCAGCGCTGGCTCGGGCAGCTGGCTGAACTCGAGGACGAGAAGCCGGCCGCCGGGCTTCAGCACGCGGAACGCCTCCCGAAGCGCGTCCTCGATCCGGGTGACGTTTCGGATGCCGAAGGAGATGGTGTAGGCGTCGAAGGTCGCGGCCCCGAACGGCAGCGCCATGGCGTCGCCCACCACCCACTCGAGCCGGTCGGCGAAGGTCGTCGCCTCGGCGCGCTTGCGGCCCTCCAGCAGCATGTCCTCGTTCATGTCGAGCACCGTGGCGCGGCCCTCGCCCTTCAGCCGGCGCAGGAAGCGGAAGGCGATGTCGCCGGTGCCGCCGGCGACATCGAGCAGGTGCATCCCCGGCCAGGGCGCCAGCCAGTCGAGCAGCGCGTCCTTCCAGAGGCGATGGATGCCGAGGCTCATCGCGTCGTTCATCAGGTCGTAGCGCGAGGCGACGGAGGAAAAGACGCCGTGGACGCGCGACGCCTTCTCGGCCTCCGGCACGGTGGCGAAGCCGAAGTGCGTGGTGCGCTCGCTGGTGTCGTCCGACATGGCGGCCTTCCGCTCGATCCCGCCCCTGCCTTATAAGCCCCGCGGACGGGCTGCAACCGCCGGGGTGGGTCGAATGCCGGAGCTTCCCGAGGTCGAGACGGTGCGGCGCGGGCTGGAGCCGGTGCTCGTCGGCCGCGTCATCGCGCGGGCCGAGGTGCGGCGGCCGGATCTGCGCTGGCCGTTTCCGCCGCGGCTGGCAGAGCGGCTGACCGGGGCTCGGGTCGCAGCGCTCCGGCGCCGGTCGAAGTACCTGCTGGCCGATCTCGACGGCGGCGAGACGCTGATCGTCCATCTCGGCATGTCCGGGCGGCTCCTCGTCTCCGGCGCGGCGGTCGGCGCCTTCCACCACTCGCACCCGGCGCCGGAGAAGCACGACCACGTCGTGCTCGACCTCGAGGGCGGCGCGCGCGTCACGTTCAACGACGCGCGCCGCTTCGGGGCGCTCGACCTGTGGCCGACGGCCGACCTCGCCGCGCATCGCCTGCTCGCGGGCCTCGGGCCGGAGCCGCTCGGCAACGGCTTCTCCGGCGCCACCCTCGCTGCGCGACTGGCGGGGCGGCGGACGCCGGTGAAGGCCGTGCTGCTCGACCAGCGCGTCGTGGCGGGCCTCGGCAACATCTACGTCTGCGAGGCGCTCTGGCGTGCCCGGATCTCGCCGCTCAGGCCCGCCGAGGCGGTGACGGCGGCGGAGGCGGAGACGCTGGCGGCAGCCGTGCGGGCGGTGCTGCTCGATGCGATCGCCGCGGGCGGGTCGTCGCTCAAGGACTACCGCCGCGCCGATGGCGAGCTCGGCTATTTCCAGCATTCCTTCGCCGTCTACGGCCGCGAGGGCGAGCCCTGCCCCCGCGGCGACGGCGGGACGGTCGCGCGCGTCGTGCAGTCCGGGCGGTCGAGCTTCTTCTGCCCGGCGTGCCAGTCCTGACGGCGAAAGGGCCCCGACCGGGGCCCTTCCTGATGCGGCTCACGCGGGGCTCAGGCGCCGCGGCGCGCCTGGTCGAGGCGGCTGACGTTGCCGCGCTCGTCCTCGACCTCGACCTCGGTGCGGCGAACGCTGTCCTCGACAGTCTCGGTCCGCTCCTCGGTCTCGCGGCGCAGCGCCACCTCCTCGGTCACCCGCTGGTCCTTGGAGACCACGGCCTCCTCGGCGCGCTCCTCGGCCTCGAGCGTCCGGTCGGTGAAGGCGGCCTCGCCCTCGGTGAGCGGCCGGTCCACGGGCCGGCGCTCGACGTCCACCCGCTCGCGGCTGAGCCGCACGTCCTCGGAGACGGGCTCCTCGACAACGTAAGAGCGGACGCGGACGCGGCCGATCGAGACGTCGCGCTTGCCGACGCGCAGCCGCTCCTCGACGACGGGAATGACCTCCTCGTCGCCGCGCGCGCCGCCGCTCGTGTCCGACACCGACCCGCCCGACACCGCCGCCGGCCCGGACAGGTCGGCGCTGGCCGGCCCGCCGGTATCCGCCGACGCGTCGATCTCCGCCGCCATGGAGCCGGTGCCGGCGCCGGTGCCGACGCCCGCCGCCGTCTGTGGCGTGGTTCCGGTCCAGCCCTCGGCGCGCCACGCCTCGACGCGCTCGTCGAGATCGACCGCGCCCTCGACATCGAGGATGTCGAGCGCGCGATCGTGCAGGTCCTCGGGCACGTCGGTCGCCGTTACCAGATAGCCGCCGCGACGCAGCCCCTCGCCGTAGACGGCCTGGTCGTCGTCGGGAAAGAAGAGGTCGGACAGCATACCCCAGAAGCCGCGGTCGCTGACGTCGCGGTCGCGGTACTCGTCGCCGCCGGTCATGCGGACGCTCGCTTCCGAGACCCCGAGGCTGCGCAGCGCGTCGACGGCGCGCTGGGCCGCAGCCTCGTCGTCATAGAAGGCGCTCATAGTGCGCCGGCTGCCGCTGGTGCTGTAGCTTCCCGCAACCGGGTAGGATTCTTCCATTTTCAGATCTCCTTGGTGTCACTTGCCTTTGGGTCATCGCCCGGGTTGATCGCCTCGCGCTCGACGGCCACGCGCTGGCGCCGCAGCGGAACCGTGACTTCGGCGTGCTCGACGGTCCGGCGCCGCCGGATGTGCAGCTCCTCGCGCAGCACCAGCCGCTTCTCGACGACCAGCACCTCCTCCACGACGGGGATGATGGTGACGCCGTCCTCCTCGCGCATCGCGGGCGCGACATCGATCTCGCGGCCGATCGGCACGCGGTCGATGTCGATCTCGCTCGACGTGAGCTCGGCAGCGACGGTCTCGGGATGGGTCTCCGTCACCGTCGCCACGCGCACGCGCCCCGTCGGCACGCTCTCCCGCGAGATGCGGAGCGACTCTTCCGTGACCGGAATGACGTCTTCTTCATCCTTCACGGTGTTGTCTCCCCCCGTATCGCGTGTCCCAACTGCACCGCTCCGCTTTCGTTCCCGTGCCTGCACGGTTGACTTCGGGAGGCGGACGCGATGCTGCGGGACCGGGCGGAAAGCAAAGGACCGGCAGGGTGCCGAAGATCGAGATCGAAGACGGGCTGACGCTGCGCTTCCCCGGGCGCGACGCGAGCTTCCACGAAGGCGTTGAGATCGGGATGCTGGCGACGCTGATGGCGACCGGCCAGCCGGAGATCGTCCGCACCATCTCCGCGGCCGCGCTCGAGCAGGCGCAGGCGCTCGCGGGCGGCCTCGGCTACCGCGCGGGGGACGTCCGGCCGCTCGGCGCGGACCGGCTCAGCCTGACGCTCGTGCGCCGCGGCTGCCGCCCGCGGCTTCGGGTCGTCGCAACCGGGGCAGAGGCCGGGGGCGCCGCGGCGCAGCGGGGTTGATCCCGGCGGGCCGCCTGCTAAAGCTGGCGCGCCCAACCCGAGGAGCGCGCGCTTGGCTTACGAGACGGTCATCGTCGAGGTCGAGGACCACATCGGCCTCATCCGGCTGAACCGCCCGGAGGCGCTCAACGCGCTCAACTACCGGCTCCTCGGCGAGCTCGGCCAGGCTCTGACCGAGATGGACGCATCGCCGCGGGTGCGCGCGATCATCGTGACCGGCTCGGAAAAGGCCTTTGCCGCCGGCGCCGACGTCAAGGAGATGGCGCCGAAGAGCTTCGTCGAGATGTTCACCGAGGACTACTTCACGCCCCCGTCCGAGGCGATCCTGCGCTGCCGGAAGCCGATCATCGCCGCCGTGGCCGGCTACTGCCTCGGCGGCGGCTGCGAGCTCGCCATGATGTGCGACTTCATCATCGCCGCCGATACCGCGAAGTTCGGCCAGCCCGAGATCAACATGGGCGTGATCCCCGGCATGGGCGGCACCCAGCGGCTGACCCGCCTCGTCGGCAAGTCGAAGGCGATGGAGATGTGCCTGACTGGCCGGTTCATGGACGCGGCCGAGGCCGAGCGCTCGGGCCTCGTCAGCCGCGTGGTGCCCGCGCGCGACCTCCTCAGCGACGCCCGCGCAACGGCGGCCAAGATCTCAGAGAAGTCCCCGCTCGCGGTGATCGCGATCAAGGAGGCGGTCGACCGCAGCTACGAGTCGACGCTGCGCGAGGGGGTGCTGTTCGAGCGGCGGCTGTTCCACGCGCTCTTCGCCTCCGAGGACCAGGCCGAGGGCATGACCGCCTTCTCCGAGAAGCGCAGCCCGCAGTTCCGCGGGCGGTAGGGGCGCTCGCGCGGGCGAGCGAGGCGCCGCGTGTCGATGGCCCCTGTGCCTGCGCTCGGCACGACGGTGACGTGCTTGACGGATTTGTCGCGCGACAAATCCGTCCGCATCCGCCCTGCCGGGGGCGGATGCGCATACGCATCCGCCAGGGCGGACGCGGACGGATTGGCACTGTCGGCGACGCACTGCACCCCTTCGGCTCCGCGCGTCCCGCGCTCCACCGAACGGCCCGGCGAACGCATGCGTTCGCCTGTCAGGCCGGGACTCGCGGGATCATGGGCCCCTCTTCGGACGCTGATGCCCAGGCGCGCCCCGACGCCCGCTTGCTCGCGGCGCGGTGATCTTCCCGCAACCATGACGCCGGCTTTTGCGTAGCGGTAACGTGGCTGTCACGCCACGCTGCTAAGCCCCCGAGGAGGAAGGAGGTGGGCGATGCAGGATTCCGCTCCCGGCTGGACGACGTATCTCGAGCATCTCGAGGCGCAGGCGACGAGCCTTCGCCGACGCCGATCGCTGCCCCCGGAGGAGCCGCGCCGGCAGGCGCCGGCCCTGAGCGCGCTCATCGCGCAGCTCCGCTCGCTGCTGCAGCGCGGCCGGCAGCCCTGAGCTCCGGCAACCGGCCTCAGCCGGAGGTCGCGAGCCGGCCCGCCGCGTCGTTGCGTGCCGCGAGCACGCCCGAGGCGACGACGAGCGCGATGCCGGCGGTGCCGGCGGGATCAACGCCCTCTCCCCACAGGAGCCACGCCCAGAAGGTCGCGAAGAGCAGGAACGAATACTCGAAGACCGCGAGCGTTCCGGTCGCCGCGAACTGGTAGCCGCGCGTGAGAAGCCCGACAGCGCCGAGCGACCCGACCGCCTGCGCCACGATCTAGAAGAGCGCGGCGGCCGACGGCCACGCCCACGGTGCGGCGAGGAAGGGCACGGTCGTGCGCACCGCGGGCGATGCCGGCCAGAGCGCGAGCGCGAGGCAGCCCGTGGCGCCGATGAGCCCGAGTGCCGCGAAGAAGCTGCCGAGGAGCGCGCCCACCGGCTCGTCCGCGCACCATTCGCGCGTCAGGAGGTTGCCGAGGCCGTAGAGTGCGCCCGCCGCCACCGGCATCAGCACCGCGACGCCGACCGTCGCCGGGTCGGGGCGCAGGATCAGGAGGATGCCGAGAAAGCCGAGCGCCACCGCCGCGGCCTGCCGGGCGCCGATCGGGCGGCGGAAGAGGAGCGCGCCGAAGAGAAGGACGAAGATCGGCGCGGAGAAGAGCGCGGCGCCGACGGCAGCGATCGGCAGGAAGCCGAGCGAGGCGAAGTAGAGCAGCATCGCCACGCCGTGCACCGCCGCGCGCGCCGCCACCCGCCCCGGCCGGCGAGCACGCACGGCCAGCCCCGCCATCGCCGCGCCCGCGAGCAGCGGCAGCGCAATCGAGGTGCGCATGAGGTGGAACTGCCAGACGCTGATCTCGGCGGCGATCACCCGCACGAAGTTGTCGATCAGCCCGATCACCGCCATGGCGGAGACGATCAGCAACGCGCCGCGCGCGATCGGGCTGGCAAGGCGCGGTGCCGTCATCGGATCCTCCGGGCGCGGCCATAGCCGAGTTTCTGCGTGGCTCCAAGCGGATTTGCCGGTATCCTGACGCCAAGCGCCGGCTCGGGGGACCGGCGCGCGGGGAGGGAGCCCATGCACGACCTGATGCAGGACTGGCCGCTCAGGGTCGGCCGGATCATCGACTATGCCGCGCGCTTTCACCCGCGCCGGCGCATCGTCGGGCGTGCCGCCGAGGGCGGTATCGTGCGCACCGACTGGGAGGGCGTGCGCCTCCGTGCGCTGCGGCTGACCCAGACGCTCGGCCGCGCTGGCATCGGCCGCGGCGACGTGGTGGGGGTGATGGGCTGGAACACGCCGCGGCTCCTCGAGGTGTGGTACGGCGTGCCGGGCGCCGGCGCCGCGCTGCACACGCTGAACCCGCGGCTGCCGGCGGATCAGCTCGTCTACATCATCAACCACGCCGGCGACCGGCTGCTGCTCGTCGATGCCGACCTCGCGCCGATCGTCGCCGGCATCCGCGACCGGCTGGAGACGGTGCGCGAGGTCGTCGTCCTCTCCGACGCCGCGCACCAGCCGGCGGCGCTGCCGGACGCGGCGACCTACGAGAAATGGATCGCGGCTGCGGACGGCGACGCCGACTGGATCGCCGGCGACGAGCGCGACGCCTGCGGCATCTGCTACACGTCGGGCACCACCGGCGGGCCGAAGGGCGTCGCCTACACCCACCGCTCAAACGTGCTGCACGCGATGATGGTGGTCTCGCCCGCCGCCTTCGGCCTCGAGAGCCGCGACACGCTGATGCCGGTGGTGCCGCTATTCCACGCCAACGGCTGGGGCACCGCGTTCGCAGCTCCGCTCGCCGGTGCGGCGATGTTGCTGCCCGGGCGCGACCTGACGCCGGCCGCGGTCGTCGAGATGCTGGAGATGGGCGTCACCGTGTCGGCGGCGGTGCCGACGGTCTGGCTGGCGCTTCTCGCCCATCTCGACGCCAACGCGTTCCGGCTCTCGACGCTCGACCGCGTGGTGATCGGCGGCTCGTCCTGCCCGCGCGCGGTGATCGAGCGCTTTCAGGACCATTACGGCGTGCGGGTGATCCACGCCTGGGGCATGACCGAGACCTCGCCGATCGGCACGCTCGCGACCTTCACCCCGGAGGTCGAGGCGCTGCCGCCCGCCGAGCGACTGGCGGTGCAGGAGACGGTCGGGCGGCCGCCCTTCGGCGTCGACATCGAGATCGTCGACGACGCCGGACGCCGCCAGCCGTGGGACGGCGAGACTCAAGGCCGGCTCACCGTGCGCGGGCCGTCGGTGGTGCGCCGCTACCTTGGAGCGGAGACCGACGCGACCGATGCCGACGACTGGTTCGACACCGGCGACATCGCCACCGTCGACCGCAACGGCTACGTGCGCATCACCGACCGCGCCAAGGACCTCATCAAGTCGGGCGGCGAGTGGATCAGCTCGATCGAGCTCGAGAATGCCGCGATCTCGCATCCGGGCGTCGCCGAGGCGGCCGCGGTCGCGGTGCCGCATCCGAAATGGGGCGAGCGGCCGGTGCTCGTGGTGGTGGCGCGCCCCGGCGCGGCGCAGGACCCCGAGGGCATCGCCGGCATCCTCGCCGCGCGCTTCGCCCGCTGGCAGCTGCCCGACGAGATCCTCTTTATCGACGAGCTGCCGCACACCGCGACCGGCAAGATCTCGAAGCTGACGCTGCGCCGCCGGCTGGCCGAGCAGGGGTTCACGCTGCCGGCCGAAACGGCGTCGGCGAGACGCTAGGCCGGCGACTGCCGACGACGAGCGGCCGCGGTGAAGGCCGTACGCGCGGACGGCGAATCGATTCCCGCGCCGCCTGCCGGAACCCTGGGCCGCGCTCCCGGTTGAGCTTGGAACATCCGGCTCGCGCCTCCGAAATCTTGGTCCCTGGCCCACGGGAAGGGCGCGGAGCCTTGCGCTCAGGTCGATTCTGCGTTGCATTGGACGCATGAAGCTGGTTTATTCCCGCTAGCCGATCAGGGAGAGGTCCAGGACGCGCGACGAGGTCAGGAGAAGCCGACCGACGCGAACCGGGACGAGGCGAACGCCCGTTGGTGCTGGCCCGAGTCTGGGGGGAAGAAAACAGAAGCGGCCTGCTGCGCAGGCCGCTTTCTTGCTCTCGGCCGCCCCCGCTGCAGCCGTCAAGGCTCCAGCGCGATCGCCGCGGAAACTCCGAGCCGCGCCGCCAGCGTCTGCAGCCGACGCTCCACCGCCTCGCCGGCGAAGGCCCGCGCCGGTCCGCGCAGCACCAGCGCGAGATCCCCCTCCTCCAGCCGCAGCTCGGCGTGATCGAGCACGCCGGCGATCGAGCCAGACAGCATCGCCCCGAGCCGCATCGCCCGGCCGAGCACCGCAGCGTCGGCGACGCGCTCCGGCGGCAGCAGCGCGCCGTAGCGCTGCACCTCGTCGGCCGGCGCCGCGGCCTTGTAGCGGTTGAGGAGCGCGAGCCCCAGGAACACTCGCTCGGCGTGATCGAGGCCGGCGATGTTGGAGCGGGTGACCGACTCGAAGCAGAGCTCGGCGCGATAGTCGGGATGCGCGCGCCAGTTCACGTCGTGCAGCAGGCAGGCGGCGAGGTTCAGCCGCTGCTCCTGCGGCGAGCGGCCAGCGTAGAGCGGCGCCAGCCAGGCGTGCAGCGCCGCGCCGAAGCCCGGGCAGCGCGACGCCGCAGCCTCCATGTGCCGGCATGCCTCGATCAGCGGATCGAGCACGCGCATCGCCTCGGGCATCTGCCGGAACAGCAGCCCCTCGCGCAGGCCGTAGGCCGAGATTGCCACCCTTGCCGGGGCCACGCGCTTGACAAGCTCGGCCAGCACCTCGCTGGCGAGCGGCACCAGCGACAGCCGCTGCATCGAGGTGCCGGTCATCGCCGACATCGCCGCCTGATCCTTGTCGCGGATCCAGCGGCAGGTCTCGACGAGCTGCGCGATCGGCGGCTCGTAGCCGTGCAGCACCTTGAGCGGATAGCCGGTGCGCTCCATGTCGAGCCGGGCGATCGCGCGCCACGAGCCGCCGACGAGGTAGAGGCACGGCACCGGGCCGTCCACCACCTTGCAGAGCGCCTTGACCCGCTTGCGGATCGCCTTCTCGCGCCGCGGCGGGTCGGGGATGTCGGCCAGCTGCAGGGGGCCGAGCGGCGCGGTGGCACAGGTGCCGATCATCCCGTCAGCGACGTGGGCGAGCTCCATCGAGGCGCCGCCCATGTCGCAGACGAGCCCGTCGGCGCGCGGCCAGGCGAGCAGCACGCCCTTGGCGGCGAGGCGCGCCTCCTCGGAGCCGCTCGCCACGTGCAGCTGCAGGCCGGTCTCGCGCTCCACCTCGTCGCAGAAGGCGGCGCCGTCGTCCGCGTCGCGCACGGCGGCGGTGGCGACCGCGATCAGCCCCGAGAGATCGAGCCGGCGCGCGAGTGCGGCGAAGCGGTGCAGCGCGGCCAGCGCCTTCTGCCAGCCCTCGGGGCTCAGCCGCCCGGTCTCGCCAAGGCCGGCGCCGAGGCCGCAGAGCACCTTCTCGTTGTAGAAGTAGGCGGGGCTGCGGGCGATGCCGTCGAAGACCACCAGCCGCACCGAGTTCGAGCCGACGTCGATCACCCCCATGCGGCTCAGCCGCGCGAGGTTGACCGCGTCCAGCCGCAGGCGGGGCAGGCTCGTCTCGGCGCGTCTCGAGGTCGACACTGGCCCCCGCCGGTTCGTTCGGGATCGACCGACGTGTCGCACCGCGATCCGGCGGCGTCAATCGCCGACCCGCCGCCCGCCGGCTCAGTCGTCCAGCGTGGGATCCTCGTCGCGCTCGGCGAGAACCTGCGCCACTTCGCGGCGGATCAGCTTGCGCAGGTTGCGGCCGATCCGATCGCCGAGCTCGCCCTGCAGCTCCTCTCGCACGATCGCGTTGATGAGGCGGCGGAGCGACTCCTCGTCGAGGATCGGCGCCGTCCCGGTCCCGCGCGGAAGGTCGCCCTCGCCGAGATCGCTCGCCAGCACCTGCCCGGCGGACAGGCCGGACGGCGCGTCGAGCCGCATCTCCTCGGTCAGCATCAGCACGGTCTCGGCACCGCCCGAGGCGCGCGCCTCGGCCTCCGCCGACACCAGCGTGCGGATCGAGGCGAGCACGTCGGCCAGCGACTCGGGCTCGGGGCGCTTGCCGTCGTCCTCCGGAACGTCGGGCATCGGCTCAGTGGTGCTCCCAGCGCGCGCGGATGCGATTGACCGCCTCGGTGTTGTAGCCGCCGGGCCGGCCGTCGCGGACCGCGAGGAAGTTCGCATTGGGGTCGTAGGTCTCGATGCCGAGCTTCAGGTGCTCGACCGTCAGGAGACCCATCGCCCGCAACAGGCTGTAGGCGGCGATGTACTCGTCGCGCACCGCCTGCACGATCTCGGCCTCCGCCTGCAGCCGCTCCTGATCGGCGTCGAGCACGTCGAGCGTCGAGCGCGCGCCGAGGCGCGCCTCCTCCGCCACGCCCTCGGCGGCGATACGGGCCGCATCGGCCTGCTCGCGCCGTGCGATGATCGAGGCCTGCGCGACATCCAGATCCGACCACGAGGCGGCGACGGCCTGGGTCACGGTGCGAGCGGTGTCCTGCACCTCGAAGCGGCGCTGGTCGAGCTGGTCCTGCGCCTGGCGGATGATGCTGTCGTTGTTGCCGCCGGTGTAGAGCGGCAGGTTGCCCTCGACGCCGACCTGGCCGAAGGCGTTGCCATCCCAGCCTTGGGTGTTGCCGCGCTCGGCGCCGACCTGGCCGTTCAGGCTGAGCGTCGGCCCCTTGGCGGCGAGCGCGCGGTCGAAGTCGTAGACCGCGGCGCGCTCGGCGAACTGCGCCGAGACGATCTGCGGGTGGCGCTGGATCGCGATGTTGGTCGCCTCGTCACGGGTCTTCGGGACCGCCGGCAGGGGCGGCAGCGGGTCGAGATTGACCGGCAGCGTGCCGACGGCCTGCTTGTAGGCCTGCCGCGAGGTCTCGAGCGCGCCCTCGGAGGCCGACAGGTTCGAGCGCGAGGCGGCGAGGCGGGACTGGCTCTGGCTGACGTCGGTGCGCGTGACCTCGCCCACGTCAAAGCGGTTCTGCGTCGCCTGCAGCGTCTCGTTGAGGCGATCGACATCGCTCTTGGCGAGGCGCACGAACTCCATGTTGCGGCGCACGTCGACGTAGGCCTGCACCGCGTCGAACAGCACCTGCTGCTCGACGTTCTTCAGATCCGCCCGCCCGGCGGCGATGCGGTTGGTCGCCGCCTGCACCGCGGCCTTGGTCGCGCCGTGGTCGTAGACGAGGAGCGAGGCGTTCAGCGTCGCCTGGGTGTTGTTGAGCTGATCGTCGACGATGTCCTCGACGCTCGTCTGCGTCGTCGCCTGGGCGCCGATCCCCACGTGCGGCTTCTGCGCCGACTGCGCCTGCGGCACCGACTCGTCGAGGCCGCGCAGTGCGGCGCGGTTGGCGGCGAGGAGCGGGCTCGTCTGATAGGCCTTCACCAATGCATCGGCGAGCGACTCGGCTCCGGCATGTCCGACCGGCGAGACTGCCAGCAGGGCCGCGACGGCGCTTGTCCGCAGAAACGATCTCATGGGTGCCTGTCCTTCGTGATCCGCGCGCGCAGTGCCACGCACGACCCGTTGCCCGGGCTTTCCGAAGGGTATCGGCCGGTTCGTGTCAAAACTCAAACGCTTTCGCACGCTGAAACCCGGGCAGGATCGGCGCCGTTGCATCGAAGATACGGCGCCACGCGATCATCCCGCCGTTCTTCACGCCGAGCTTCGCCTGGCCGCGGCCGCGCTCGATGACGATCGCCGCCACCCGGCCGCCGGGCTTCAGCTGCGCCTCGAGCGCCTCGGGCAGCACCTCGATCGCACCCTCGAGGATCATCGCGTCGAACGGCCCGTGCTCGGGTGCGCCGGCGGCGAGCGGGCCCGCCTTGACCATCGCGTTGTCGGCGTGCTCGCCGAGCAGCCGCTCGGCCTCGGCCGCAACCTCCGAATTCTCCTCCACCGCGACGACGGCCTCGGCCATCCGCGCCAGGACCGCGGTCGAGTAGCCGAGCCCGCAGCCGACGTCGAGCACCAGGTCCTCGCGGCCGGGGTTCAGCGCGTCGAGCAGCTTGGCGAACACCCGCGGGTCCAGCACCACGCGCCCCGGCGCCAGCGGCACGTGCTCGCCGAGGTAGGCGACGGGCGCGAGGCTCGGCGGGACGAACTTCTCGCGCGGCACCGCCAGCATCGCCCCGATGATCGGGTATCGGGTGACGTCGGCGGGACGGACCTGCCGGTCCACCATGGCTTCGCGGGCGGCGGCATAATCGGTCATCGGCGTTCCCAAGGTTCCTTCGGTCGAGGCGAGGAGTGCCACATTTCCCCCGGCCCGGCAACGTGGCGCGCGCCTACCCGAGCGCGTCGACGAGCCGCGCCGCGCCGGTCCGGAACGGATCGACCGTCGGCAGCCCGAGCCGCGCCTCGGTCTCGGCGAGAAGCGCCGCCGCCGTCGTCGCGTCGAGCCCGGCGGTGTTGATCGACACGCCCGTCACCCGCACGGCGGGATTGACGATCCGCGCGGTGGCGAGCGCGAGGTCGCGCAGCGCCTCGAGCGAGGGCAAGGGGTAGCCGGGCAGCCCGCGCATGTGCGGCCGCGTGGGCTCGTGGCAGAGGACGAGCGCGTCGGGCTGGCCGCCATGGATGAGCGCGAGCGTCACCCCCGAATACGACGGATGGAAGAGGCTCCCCTGCCCTTCGATGAGGTCCCAGTGGTCGGGCTCGTTCGCCGGGGTCAGCGCCTCGATCGAGCCGGCCATGAAGTCCGCGACCACCGCGTCGAGCGGCACGCCGTTGCCGGTGATGAGGATGCCGGTCTGACCGGTGGCGCGGAACGTCGCCTTGCGCCCGCGCGCGTGCATCTCGCGCTCCATGGCGAGTGCGGTGTACATCTTGCCGACCGAGCAGTCCGTGCCGACCGCGAGGCAGCGCCGGCCCGCGCGCGGCCTGCCGTCGGCGATCGGATAGCGATGCGGCGGCACCCGCACGTCGTGCAGCCTGCGGCCCCTCGCCATCGCCACCGCGACAAGCTCGGGCTCGTCGCGCAAGAGGTTGTGCAGCCCCGAGGCGAGGTCGAGCCCCGCCTCCATCGCCTGCACCAGGAGCTCGATCCAGGCCGGCGAGATCACCCCGCCGCGGTTGGCGACGCCGACCACCAGCGTCCTCGCGCCGCGCGCCGCCGCCTCGGCCGGGGTCATGTCGGGCAGGCCCATGTCGGCGTTGCAGCCGGCCATCCTGAGCTGGCCGATCGCCGCGTCCGGGCGCCAGTCGCGGATGCCTTGCGCCACCTTGGCGGCCAGGGGATCGGCGGCGTCGCCGAGAAACAGGAGATAGGGCGCCTCGATCATGGTCGCTCCGTTCGGCTCGCAGGATAGGCCCGGCTCCGGACGACACAAGCCCCGCGTCGCCCGGAGGCCGCGGAAACAGTGCGTTGACCGCGTGCGGGCTTTACCCGGGGCGCCGCAGCCCCACCCTCGTTCTCCGAGGCAGAACGGGAAGGAGGGCCGCATGGGCAGGCTCATCGACGGCGAATGGCATCGCGGCGACATCGCGCCGACCGCGGCGGACGGCAGCTTCGTGCGCGCCGAGAGCGTGCATCGCAACTGGATCACCGCCGACGGCGGCCCCGGTCCGAGCGGGCGCGGCGGCTTCAAGGCCGAGAGCGGGCGCTATCACCTCTATGTCTCGCTCGCCTGCCCGTGGGCGCATCGCACGCTGATCTTTCGCGCGCTCAAGGGCCTCGCGCCGCACATCTCGGTCGACGTGGTGCACCCGGTGCTCGGCGAGGACGGCTGGAGCTTTGCGACCGACTTCCCCGGCGCCACCGGCGACCGGCTGCTCGGCAAGTCGTTCCTGCGCGAGATCTATCTCGCCTCCGACCCCCACGCCAACGGCAAGGTCACGGTGCCGGTGCTCTGGGACAGGGCGACCGCCACCATCGTCTCGAACGAATCCGCCGAGATCATCCGGATGCTGAACTCGGCCTTCGACGGGCTGACCGGCAACACTCGCGACTTCTGGCCCGAGGCGCTGAGGCCCGAGATCGAGGCGGTCAACGCCCGCGTCTACGCCGGCCTCAACAATGGCGTCTATCGCGCAGGCTTCGCCCGCAACCAGGCGGCCTACGACGCGGCGGCCACGGAGGTCTTCGCGACGCTCGACTGGCTCGAGGACCGGCTCGGCCGCCAGCGCCATCTCGTCGGCACCCGGCCGACCGAGGCGGACTGGCGGCTCGCGACCACGCTCTTCCGCTTCGATCCGGTCTACCACGGGCACTTCAAGTGCAACCGGCGGCGGCTCGTCGACTATCCGCGGCTCTGGGATTACGCGCGCGCGCTCTACCAGACGCCGGGGGCCGCGGCGACTGTCGACTTCGCCCACATCACCACGCATTATTACCGCAGCCACCGGTCGCTGAACCCGAGCGGCATCGTGCCGATCGGCCCGGCGCTCGACTGGAACGCGCCGCACGCGCGCGACCGGCTGGCCGCCTGAGGGCGCGGGACAATCGGTTCCCGCGACATCGGCGACGCTTGCATCTGCCCGGTTCCCGAGTGAGTGTGCAGTCGCACACAAGGAGGGGACTATTTCCGGATGACTCAGGACATCGTGATCCTTGGCGGCGCTCGCACCGCCATCGGCACCTTCGGCGGCAGCCTCGCAGCGATCCCGCCGACGGCGCTGGCCGCCACGGCGGCAAAGGAGGCGCTCGCCCGCGCCGGCGTCGAGCCCGGCCAGATCGGCCAGGTGTTCTTCGGCCACGTCATCAACACCGAGCCACGCGACATGTACCTCAGCCGCGTCGCCGCGATGGATGCGGGCGTCCCCGACACGGTGCCGGCGGCAAACGTCAACCGGCTGTGCGGCTCCGGCCTGCAGGCGGTGGTCTCCGCCGCCCAGGCGCTGACGCTCGGCGACGCCGAGTTCGCGCTGGCCGGCGGCGCCGAGAACATGTCCCGCTCGCCCTACGCGGTCAACGCGATCCGCTGGGGCCAGAAGATGGGCGACACCAAGGCCGTCGACATGATGACGGGCGCGCTGACCTGCCCGTTCGGCACCGGCCACATGGGCGTCACCGCCGAGAACGTCGCCGCCGAGCACCAGGTCGGCCGCGACGAGCAGGACGCCTTCGCGCTCGAGAGCCAGCGCCGCGCGATCGCGGCGATCGAGGCCGGACGCTTCGAGAGCCAGATCGTGCCCGTCGAGATCCAGGTGAAGCGCCAGACCGTCGCCTTCGCCACCGACGAGCACCCGAAGCCCACAACCGCCGAAGGCCTCGCCAAGCTCAAGCCCGCGTTCCGCAAGGACGGCACCGTCACCGCCGGCAACGCCAGCGGCCTCAACGATGGCGCCGGTGCGGTCGTCCTCGCCACCGCCGCCGCGGCGGAAGCGGCCGGGTTGAAGCCGCGCGCCCGGATCATCGGCTACGCCCACGCCGGGGTCCGGCCGGAGGTGATGGGGATCGGCCCGGTGCCGGCGGTGCAGCGGCTCCTCGAGCGCACCGGCCTCGGCGTCGGCGACTTCGACGTCATCGAGTCGAACGAGGCGTTTGCCGCGCAGGCGATCGCGGTCGCCCGCGAGCTCGGCTTCGACGCCGAGAAGGTGAACCCGAACGGCGGCGCCATCGCGCTCGGCCACCCGATCGGCGCGACCGGCGCGATCATCCTGCTCAAGGCGCTGCACGAGCTCGAGCGCACCGGCGGCCGCCGCGGCCTCGCCACCATGTGCATCGGCGGCGGCCAGGGCATCGCGGTGGCGATCGAGCGGATCTGAGCGGGCATCGCCCGACGACCGAAGCGGGGCCGCAAGGCCCCGCGAGTCCCGGCCCGACGTGTGTCGCCGACAGTGATAATCCGCCCGCGCGGATGCGGTCTTGTCACTCGCCAAATTCGTCAAGAACGTCGTGCCGGATCGGCACCGCTCAGCCCGCCGCCGGCGGCGCCGGTGCCGGCACCGCCACCGGCGGCGTGTCGATCTCGTCGTGGACCTGGTACTCGACGACGCGGTAGCCGCCGAACAGCAGCGAGGTCAGGAACAGGATCTTGATCGCCTGCACCGTCGTCACCGGCTTCACGCCGAGGACGTTGGGCAGCGTGGTGTTCCAGAGCCATTGCACGATGAGGCCGAGGATCATCAGGATGACGATCCCGATCACCAGCCCGACCAGCAGCCCAACGAAAGCGCCCATGCCGCGCTCGTCCCTCCGTTGCTCCGGGCCCGAAGCGGCCCGCGGCGGAGACTAGCCGCGTTCGTCGGTCACAATCCAGCGCGCCGCCTTCTCCGCCATCATCAGCACCGGCGCGTTGGTGTTGCCGCTCGGGATCACCGGCATCGCGCCGGCATCGACCACCCGCAGCCCGGCGACCCGGCCGCCCCGCCCGTCGCGCAGCCGGAGGTGCGAATCGAGCACCGCCTCGGAGTCGCCGTCGCGGCCCATCGCCGTGGTGCCGACCGGGTGGAAGATCGTCGTGGCAATGTCGCCGGCGCGTCGTGCGAGGTCGTCATCGGTCTGGATCTCGACGCCGGGCTTCCACTCCTCGGGCCGGTAGCGCGCGAGCGCCGGCTGGGCGCAGACCCGCCGCGTGAGGCGCAGGCTGTCGGCCGCCACCCGCCGATCCTCGGCAGTCGAGAGATAGCAGGGCCGGATCGCCGGCGCATCCTCCGGCCGGCCGCTCGCGATGTCGATGCGGCCGCGGCTCGTCGGGTTGAGGTTGCAGACGCTGGCGGTGATCGCCGGAAACGGGTGCAGCGGCTCGCCGAAGGCGTCGAGGCTCAGCGGCTGGACGTGGAACTCGACGTTGGCGTGGTTGCGCCCCGGGTCGGAGCGGGTAAAGGCGCCGAGCTGGCTCGGCGCCATGCTCATCGGCCCGGTGCGGCGCAGCGCGTACTCAAGCGCGATCCGCCCCTTGCCGAGAAGCCCGCGCGACAGCTCGTTGAGCGTGCCCGCGCCCTCGACCTTCCAGACGCTGCGGATCTGCAGATGGTCCTGCAGGTTGCCGCCGATCGCCGGCAGGTCGGCGACGATGCCGATGCCGTGCTCGGCGAGGAGCGCCGCCGGCCCGAGCCCCGAGAGCTGCAGGAGCTTCGGGCTGTTGACCGCGCCCGCCGCCAGCACCACGCCGCGCCGCGCCACGAGCCGCTCGCCGCCGCGCAGCTCCACGCCGGTGCAGGCGAGCCCTTCGGGCCGTCGCTCGAGCACCAGCCGGTCGACCTCGGCGCCGGTGCGCACCACGAGGTTCGGCCGCGCCCGGATCGGCCGCAGGAAGGCGCTGACCGCGTTCCAGCGCCAGCCGCGCCGCTGGGTGACCTCGAAGAAGCCAACGCCCTCGTTGTCGCCGTCGTTGAAATCCTCGCGCGGTGCGATCCCCGCCTCGGCACAGGCCGCCGCGAAGGCCGCGAGCACCGGAAACCGCAGCCGCTGCCGCTCCACCCGCAGCTCGCCCGTCCGTCCGTGAAAGTGCCGTGCCGTCGCGTCGCCCGCGCCGCCGTCGAGCCGCCAGTTGCTTTCGTGCGCGCGAAAGTCGGGCAGCGCGTTCTCCCACGACCAGGCGTCGTCGCCGGTCAGCTCGGCCCAGGCGTCGAAGTCGCGCGCCTGCCCGCGCACGTAGAGCATGCCGTTGATCGACGAGCAGCCGCCGAGCACCCGCCCGCGCGGATAACGCAGCCGCCGCCCATTCAGCCCCGGATCGGGCTCGGTGAAATACATCCAGTCGGTGCGCGGATTGCCGATGCAGTAGAGATAGCCGACCGGGATCCGGATCCAGTGATAGGCATCCGAGCCGCCGGCCTCGATGAGCAGCACCCGCACCGCGGGATCGGCGCTGAGCCGGTTGGCGAGCAGGCATCCGGCGGTGCCGGCGCCAACGACGATATGGTCGAAGCCTGCGTCCATGCCGCTCTATGCGGGACCCATCGGCCGATCTCAAGAGCCTCGCAACCGCCCCCGGCCTCGGCTACGGTTCCGTTCGGGGAACGGTGGAGGGTCGGCAATGGCTGAGGGCATGGCCAGGCGGTCGGTGATCGTCACCGGCGCGGCCGCAGGCATCGGCCTCGCCATCGCGCGCCGCTTCGTGCGCGCCGGCGCCTCGGTCACCATGGCCGACGTCGACGAGCCGCGGCTGGTGCGCGAGACCGAGGCGATCGCCGGCGAAGGCTGGGACGGGCGGGCACAGGCGTTCTCCGGCGACCTGCGCGAGAAGCTCGAGGTGTCGAACCTGATGGCCGCGACGCTCGACGCCTACGACGGCATCGACGTGCTGGTGAACGCCGCGCGCGTCATCCTCGCCTCCGACCCGCTCGATCCCAAGGCCGACGGCCTCGAGACGAGCCTTGCGGAGAACGTCACCGCCAACCTCCGCCTCAGCCAGATCGCCGCGCGGCGCATGGGCGAGCTCGCCCGCGCCGAAGCGTCGCCGGCCGACCGCGCCATTCTCAACCTGAGCTCGGTCCTCGGCCAGCGCGGCGCGCCGGAGCTGCTGGCCTTCTCGGTGTCCTGCGCCGCGCTCGAGCAGCTGACGCGCGTGCTGGCGCTGGCGCTGGCGCCGCGCGGCATCCGGGTGAACGCGATCGCGATCGGCGGCATCCCGAGCCCGGCGCTGGCCGCGGCCTTGCCCCGCTTCGATCTCGCCGACGCGCTGGCCCGGCTGACGCCGCTCGGACGCGCCGGCGATCCCGTCGACTGCGCCGAGGCGGCGCTCTTCCTCACCTCGCCGGCGGCGAGCTTCGTGACGGGTCAGATCGTGACGGTGGACGGCGGCCGCAGCCTCGTCGACCCGCTCGCCGCGCCGGACTAGCCCCGGCCGGCAGCGGCGTCAGGCGTGCGCGGCCTTGACGGCCGGGTGCGCGGCGTCGCGCAGGTAGACGAGGGCGCTCGCGGCCAGGAGGCCGGCCGAGCCGCCGACGCTGTAGAGCATCATCGCCGCGAGGATGCCCCAGCCCGAGGCGACGGCGAAACCGGTCCCGGCAAGGGCGCCGAAGCCGGCGGAAGCGAGAAGGACTGCGAGCTTGGCGTTCAATCGGGATCCTCCGGTTTCCCTCTTTCCTGACTCACGGTTCCTAATTACCCGTTAATGCCCCTGCCATGGCGCTTCGCCTCTCCGGGCGGTCGTCCTCTATGGCGATCCGGCCTCGCGTCAGTCAACCAGAAATTGAATACGTGACGTTAAACAAGGAACGTCGCACTCGCCCCTGGGGTTCCAGATCAGCGGCTTCCCCGCGCGGAGCTTCGGCTTCAGATTTCCGCGATCAGCCGATCGAGCAGGACGCCGATGCTGCGGCCCGCCGCCTCCGCGTGCGCCAGCACCGATTCGATGGTGTCGGGCGGCTGATCGGGCCCGCCGGCCGCGTCGTTGGTGATCGCCGCGAAGGCCAGCACCCTGAGCCCGCAGTGGACGGCGGCGATCGCCTCGATCACCGTCGACATGCCCACCGCATGCCCGCCCGCCGCGCGCAGGAACCGCCGCTCGGCCGACGTCTCGAGCGAGGGGCCCGCCACCCCCGCATAGATGCCGCTCCGCAGCGCGATTCCCGCCCCGGCCGCCACCCGCCGCGCCGTCGCGCAGAGGGCGGGGTCGTAGGCGCGCGCCATGTCGGGAAAGCGCACGCCGATCGTCTCGTCGTTCGCCCCGGTCAGCGGGTTCATCCCGGTGAAGTTCAGATGGTCCTCGATCAGCATCACCTCGCCGGGCGCGAAGCCCGGGTCGAGCGCCCCCGCGGCGTTGGTGATGACGAGCGTCGCCGCCCCGAGCCGGCGCAGGAGCCGCACCGGCAGCGCGACCTCGCCGGCCGACCAGCCTTCGTAGAGGTGCGGCCGCCCCTGCATCAGCGCCACCCGCCGGCCGCGCAGCCGGCCGATCACGAGCTGCCCGGCGTGGCTCGGCGCCGTCGCGACCGGCATTCCCTCGATCTCGGCATAGGGGATCGCCACCTCGGCCTCGACCGCCGTCGCGAGCCCGCCGAGCCCGGAGCCGAGGATCAGCGCCACCTCGACCGGCGCACCGACGCGGCCGCGGATCGAGGCATGTGCCGCCGCCAGCCGCCCGGCACTCATGCGGAAAGGCTCGCCGCAATGCGCGGCGTCAGCGCCGCCACCGCGTCCAGCGTCTCGCCGAGGTCATGCCGCACGAGCGCGCCGTCGCGCACCACCTGCCGGCCGCCGACGAAGACGTGCCGCACGTCGGATTTCGCCGCCGAGAACACCACGTGCGTCGCCGGATCGAACAGCGGCACCGCGTGCGGCCGCCGCAGATCGAGGAGGATCATGTCGGCGAGCTTTCCGGGCTCGAGCGAGCCCAGCCGGTCGACCGCGCCCAGCGCCGCGGCGGCGTCGAGCGTCGCCATCCGAAGCGCCTGCGCCGTCGTCACCGCCCGCACGTCGAGCTGCGCCGCACGGTGCAGCGTCGCGGCGAGCCGAAGCGCCATCCAGAGGTCGAGGTCGTTGCCGGAGATCGCGCCATCGGTGCCCACGGTCAGCCGCACCCCCGCCTCCAGCATCTCGGGCACCCGGGCGATACCGCTCGCGAGCTTGAGGTTCGACACCGGGTTGTGCACCACGGTGGCGCCGGTGCGCGCCAGCGTCGCAATCTCCTCGTCGTCGAGCCACACGCAATGCGCAAGCACCGTCCGCGCGTCGAGCAGCCCGAGCGCATCGAGGTGGCGGATCACCGGATTGCCGTAGCGCGCCTCGACGTCGAGCCGCTCGGCCCGCGTCTCGGCCGCGTGCGTCGAGAAAAAGCCGCCGCGCGCGTCGGCCAGCGCCTTCGCCGCGCGCAGCATCTCCGGGCCGACGGTGTAGGCCCCGTGCGGCAGGCACCCGGGCAGCACGTCGTCGTCGCCGGCGTGCGCGTCGAAGAACGCCTGCGCGTCGGCGATGCGCTCGTCGGGACGCCGCCCGTCCATGCCGCGCCCGTCGAAGAAGATGCCGCCCGTGGCGATCCGCATGCCCAGGCCGCGCGCGGCGGCGACGCCCTCCTCGGGATGCCAGAACATGTCCATCACCGTGGTGACGCCGCCGAGCAGCAGCTCGGCAAAGCCGAGCGTGGCGCCGAGGCGCACCGTCTCCGCAGTCAGGATCGCGCCCTCGGCCTTCCACACCGCCTGCAGCCACGGCTCGAGCGGCAGATCCTCGACGAGGCCGCGGAACAGGCTGTCGCCGGCGTGGCAATGCATGTTGATGAGCCCCGGCATCAGCAGCATGCCGCGCGCGTCCACCACCTCGGCCGCATCGCGCCCGATCGCCTCGGATGGCCCCACGCGGGTGATCCGGCCGCCGCGCACCGCGACGGCACCGTCGCGCAGCACGGCGCCGGCGGCATCGGCCGCGACCACGCAGGCATGGGCAATGATGAGATCGGTCAAGCGCGGCCCCCGCGACGGTCCCGCGAGAGGCGTCGCACGCGGCCTCCGCCGCTGTCAACGATCGAGCGGCGCGCTACCCGCCCTTCACCGCGCCGTGCCGCCGATCGCCTCGGTGATCCGGTCGGCCGCCGCGCGCACGCGTGCGCCGAAGCCGCCGCGCTCCCGGTCCATGCGCACCACCGGGCCCGAGATCGACACGCCTGCGACGGCCTCGCGGAACTCGTTGAAGATCGGCGCGGCGATGCAGCGCATCCCCTCGGTGCGCTCCTCGTCGTCCACCGCCCAGCCGCGCGCCCGGATCTCGGCCATCTCCGCGACCAGCCGCGCGCGGTCGGTAATCGTCCGAGGCGTGAACGCCGCCAGCCCCTGCTCGCGCACGATCCGCTCCACCGCCGCGTCCGGCAGGTAGGCGAGCAGCGCCTTGCCGATGCCGCTCGCGTGGATCGGTCCGCGCGTCCCCGGCCGAAAGAATGCCCGGATCGGCTCGTGCGTCTCCACCTGGCTCAGGAACACCACCTGCCCGCCGTCGGCTATGGCGAGGTTCGCGGTCTCGCCGGTGTCGGTCATCAGCTCGCGCATGACGACGCGCGCCTGCTCGACGAGGTTCGTCCGCCCGAGGAACGCGCTGCCGATCCGGAACGCGACCTGCCCGACGAACCACAGCTGCGTCGACGGCTGCATCTCGACCATCCCGTGCGCCTCGAAGGTCGAGAGCACGCGATAGACCGTCGCCGGCGCCTGCCCCGA
>JBDHSS010000010.1:0-23651 GCA_039808205.1 Paracoccaceae bacterium
GCCCGGTGTCCTTCACGCCGCGCGCAAGGCAGATCGCCTTGACGGTCTTCGACGAGGTCTTCCAGTGGCGCGCGAGATCAGCCTGGGTGACGATCCCCGGGCTCGGGCGATGGCTGGCGGCAGGCTTCCTGGTGGCAGGCGGCATGGCGATCTCCTCGTTGCCGAGGAGGTCGGTTCGTCAGGGCAGGCCCAGAAGGAATCTCGGAGTGGTTCCCGTCGCCATCGGCGGAAGCCTATTTAACGCCATTCTTACGGCACCAGCACGGTGCGAAGGGCGGAGGGACTAAGCCGCTCTCGCGGCAGTGGCGCCTGTGGCTGCTGAGCGCGCTGAGCCAGACGTCGGGCTTCTCTGATCGGGCTCGACAACGGCAAGGGCGGCAGGGACCGCAAGGCGATGCTCTCGCCCGGACTGCTGGACCTCCTGCGCGACTACTGGGGCGACGTCGACGGCGACAACAAGGCCGACTTCACGATCAAGATTGCGGCGGGCCTCGATCTCTGGAGTGCTGACTTCCTGCTCTGAATGACTGAACGGCGCTGCAAGACCTCGACCTCGTCGGCGCATAATAGCGGTCCGACCTCGACCGACCACATCGAGTTCCTCGGCCCGCAAGCCTGGTCGCACTGATCCCACGGCAGCGTCTGGCTCGGCGTGGGGCGAAGGAGCCACGGCGCCGGCGGAAGCGATGACGGGTCGGCGCTGTCCCGAATCATCGGTGAGATCGAATCCCTCTGGAGAGCAGGTACGGCCGCTCGTACCCATGTCCTAAACGTTGAGCAGCGCTACGGCCAGGACGTATCTCGATGTCGAACGAAGCGGATCGGGAACCAGCACCCCTGCCGGAACTCGCCGTCCGCAAGATCATCCATATCGACATGGATACCTTCTGCGCCTCGGTCGAGCAGCGCGACGACCCCGCGCTGCGCGGCCGGCCCGTCGCCGTCGGCAGCCCGGACGCCCGCGGCGTCGTGGCCGCGGCCAGCTACGAGGCGCGCTTCTTCGTCTCTTCCCCCTCCCTCTCCACCGGGGTAGCCACCGCGATCCGCGATCACTGAACTATCGAGAACCGTCTGCACTGAGTCCTCGACGTCACCTTCGCCGACCTGTCCCGCCTGCGCGTGGCGCGCGCAACCATCGTCCGTCACTTCGCCTCAACCTCGGCTGAACCATCACGGACAAACGGTCCATCAAGTCCCGCAGGAAGATCGCAGGATGGACACCAACTACCTCGATGCCATTTTCTCCTCACGCTCCGCTTCACTTGGGTGGCTACGTCCGTTTCACAGATCGAAGACTCGTCCCCTGCTGAGGCGCGCCTCGGGGTCGAGGGCTTGCTTCACGCGGCGGAAGAGATCGAGCGTCACGGGATCGACGCGCCGCAGGAAGGCGCGCTTCTTCGACCGGCCGATGCCATGCTCGGCGCTGATGCTGCCGCCGAAGCGGTCCACCGTCGCGAAGATCAGCTCCTCGGCCTGGGCGAAGAGCGCCTTGCGCTGCTCCATGCTCCAGTCGGCGGGCGGCACCACATTGAGGTGGATGTTGCCGTCGCCGACATGGCCGTAGGCGACCGGCTGCCCGTCCGGCAGCGACTGCGCCAGGCTCGCGAGGGCCGCCGCGAGGAAGGCCGGGATGTCAGCGATCGGGACCGAGACGTCGGTGCGGTAGTAGGGGCCGCTCCGGCTCTGCGCCTCGACCATCGCCTCGCGGCACGACCAGAGCCGCTCCGTCTGCGCCTGGCTCATCGCGATGACCCCGTCCATGACGATGTCGCCGGCGTCCACCAGGCAGCCCTCGAGGAGCGCCCGGAGGTCGACCGCCCCGCCGCCCGCCAGCTCCATCAGGATGTAGACCGGGCAGGGGGTCTCCAGCGGGTCGGCGAGCTCGGGACGGTGGGCGAGGCCGAGTTCGAGGCCGGGCCGCAGTATGATCTCGAACGCGGACAGGAGGTCGCTGCAGCTGCGGCGGGCCACGGCATAGAGCGCCATCGCGTCTTCGACGGACTGCAGGCCGACGAGGGCGGTCTCGACCTGCGTCGGCTTCGGAAAGAGCTTGAGCGCTGCCGCGGTGACGATGCCGAGCGTGCCTTCCGATCCGATGAAGAGCTGCTTCAGGTCGTAGCCGCGGTTGTCCTTGCGCAAGGTCCGGAGGCCGTTCCAGATCCGGCCGTCCGGCAGCACCACCTCGAGGCCGAGGACGAGATCGCGGGTCATGCCGTAGCGGAGCACGTTGAAGCCGCCGGCGTTGGTGGCGACGTTGCCGCCGATCCGGCAGGACCCCTGCGCCCCGAACGTGATCGGCAGCAGGCAGTCCTTCGCCTCGGCCGCCTGCTTGGCGCTCTCGAGCACGCAGCCCGCCTCGACCACCATGGCAAAGCCAACGGTGTCGATCGAGCGGATGGCGCTCATGCGATCGAGGAGGACGACGAGCTCCGGCGCGTCCGGATCGGACACCGCGGCGCCGACCAGGCCGGTGAGCCCGCCCTGCGGCACGATGCCGATCCCGAGCTCGGCGGCGTGGACCACGATCGCCGAGAGCTCCTCCGCCGACCGGGGCCGGGCGACCGCGAGCGGCAGGCCGAAATAGGCCCGGGTCCGGTCGCGGGCATAGGAGGCGGTGATGTCCGGATCGGTGATGAAGAGGTCGGGCTCGAAGCCGGCGCGGAGGGCATCGACCGAGGGCACGGTCCGGGCGGGGGCAGTCATCGCGTGTCCTTTCGCAGTGGGCGTCCGGTGGGATCGGCGGTCCGGGAGGGTCAGTAGATGCCGCTGGCGCGCATGTCGGCCAGGTGGCGCTTCATGTCGGCGACGCGCTCGCGGTGGGCCTCGTCGCGGCCGAGGCTGACGGCCGTCGACAGGATGTCGATGACGACCATCGCGGCTACCCGCGAGATCGTCGGGGTGAAGACGTCGGTATTCTCCAGGGTCTCGACGACGATGCCGACGTCGCAGTGCCTGAGCAGCGGGCTCTCCGAGCCGGTGATGCCGATGGTGCGCGCGCCGCGCTCCTTCGCGAGGCGGGTCGCCTGCACCACCTCCCGGGTCGTCCCGGTGTTCGAGATCGCCACGACGGCGTCGCGCGGCCCGAGCATCGCCGCGGTCATGAACATCTGGTGCCCGTCGGTCGGCGCGCCGCACGGCACGCCGAACAGCGGGAACTTCTGCTGCGCGTCGCGCGCGACGATGCCGGAGGCGCCGAAGCCGAAGAACTCGATCCGGCTGCAGGCGGCGAGCACCTCGACGGCGACGCGCAGGCGCTCGGGGTCGAGCCTGCTCCGGGCCCAGGCGAGGTTCGAGAGGTTGAAGTCGAAGATCTTGGTGACGATCGTCGGCAGGTCGTCCTCGGGCGAGATCGCCGCATGCGAGCTCGAGCGGGCGAAGGCGAGCGAGCGGGCGACCTTCACCCGGAGGTCGCGGAAGCCGTCGCAGCCGATGGCGGCCGAGAAGCGCAGGACCGTCGGCTCGCTGACGCCCGAGGCTTCGGCCAGGGCGGCCAGGGTCATCTCGGTGGTGGCGACGGGATCGTCGAGGATCCTCTCCGCGACGCGCCGGTCGGACTTGCGCAGCCCGGGAAGCGCGCGCCGGATCGTCTCGAGCAGGTTGTCGTCGAAGCTCTCGCTTCCAGCCATGTCCATCGGTCAGTCCCTCCGCGGGCTCAGGGCCACACCGATCCGGGGACGCACGACGGCGGGCGCCCGGCTCGTCGCCGCGGCCGCGTCGATGGCCTCCGGATCGAGCGTGTTGAAGGCGAACATACCGAAGTGGTGGGGAACCAGATAGGGCGCACCGGCGTCGGCCGCGAGCGCGATCGCCTCGCCGAGGGTCAGGTTGCCGGGAATGCCTGCGTCGCGCCGCTCGGCGTCGCGGCCGTTGACCGGCAGCAGCAGCACGTCCGGACCGAACGCCCGCAGGCGGTCGGCCTGCCCCGGATAGGGGATCGTGTCGCCGGAATGGGCGATGCGCAGACCGCCCGAGGCGACGGCGTAGCCGAGGAAGACGTGCCGCCCGGCCGCATCCCGCTCCATGGTCTCGTGGGCGGCGGGCAGCACGGTGAGCGAGAGGCCCGGCAGCGGGTCGAGCGTCGCGTCGGCATCGACGAAGAGGAGGGGCGCATCGCGGCCGATCCGCTCGCGCGCCATGTCGAGGCGGGCGGCCGGCACGACGAAGGGCAGGTCGGGAAAGCGCCGGTGCAGGGGCCCGAGGGTGTCGGGGTCCATGTGGTCGGTGTGCGCGTGGGTGACGAGCACGAGGTCCGGCCGCGGCAGGGCCTCCGGCGCGACCGGCGCCGGCATCATCCGGCGATGGTCGAAGCGCTTGCCCGCGTACTTCCGGGCGAGGCTGTCCGAGAGGTAGGGGTCGATCAGCAGCCGGTGCGCGCCAGTGTCAATCCAGAAGCCGGCTTGGCCGAGCCAGTGGATGCCCGGGCCGTCGCCGATCGCGCCGGGGATCGGCTCAAGCCGCATGGCGCGGTCCGGGTTGCCGGTGGCGAATCATGCCGCCGCCCGTCCGGTCACTTCGCCGGCGATGCGGGCGATGGCGTCGAAGCCGGGGCCCGAGGTCGGGATCGCCACATCGAAGACCTCGGCGATCACCTGCGTCCAGCCGTGGATGAAGTAGGTCCAGCCGTCCTCGACCTGGAGGTGCCGTGCCTCGGCCTGGGCGCGCGCCTGGTCAAGGAAGACGAGATCGCCGCGGTAGTTGAGCTCCCAGGCGACCGCGCGCTCGGGGAAGGCGCCGGCGTCGGTCAGGGGCGAGCCCGGCGCGTCCTTGCCGAGGCCGGTGGCGTTGACGACGAGGCTGCCGGGCTTCAGGCCGGCGAGCACCCGGTCGTTGTCGGCGGCGGTCCGTGCCAGCATGTAGTCGACGGGGATGCCGCTCGCGATCCGCTCGTGGATCTCGCGGATGTGGTCGAGGCGGGGCTGCGAACGGTTGGAGATGACGATGCGCGACGGCCGGTCGGCACCGCGCGAGGCCTGCATCAGGTGCCAGGTGAGCGCGATCGTCGAGCCGCCGGCGCCCATGGAGAAGACCTCGGCGCCGGTGTCCGCGAAGTGGCCGGGGGCGAGGAAGCCGTCGATGGCGAGGCCGGAGGAGATCGGGTCCTTGGCGTGGCAGATCAGCCGGCCGCCGCGCTTGGAGAGGCAGCTCGTCTCGGCCATCAGCTCCGCGTGCGGGTCGATCTCGTCGAAGAGGTCGCGGCAGGCGGCGAAGAGGTCGAGCTTGTGGGTGGTGACGAGCGCGCCGAGCGACAGCGGGTCGGCCTTGAGGAAGGTCACCGCCTCGCGGTAGCGGGCGGGGTCGGCGTGCGGCTCGAAGTCGATGCCGCGGATCTCGACGTCGCCGAGGCCGAGGTGGCGCGCCCAGGCGGGGAAGACCCGCATGATCGAGCTCTTCGCGGTGGTGACGCCGATGAAGTAGAAGGTCGGCTTGCGGGCGGCCTCGTAGGGCATCGTCGGTTCCTTTCGGCCGTCAGGCGCCGGGGGTGAGGGCGTGGATGACCTCGGGGGTGCGGGGAACGTAGCCGGTGTTGTCCACGACCGCCCAGCCGCCGGGGGCGGCGACGACCCGTTGGCGCATGCCGCCGGAGCGTTCGATGATGCCGTAGTCTTGGCCCGAGTCGGCCGGGTAGCTGAACACCATCACCAGATCCTCAGTGCCGACGTTGACGGAGCGGTGGATCCAGAAGGGCGGCACGTAGCAGATGGTTTGCGGTGCGATCTCGACGATGCGGGTCTCGCCGTCGGGGGCCTCGAGCTGCATCAGGCCGCGGCCCTTCTGGCCGTAGTAGATCTCGGGCCGGTCGGCGCGGGCGTGGATGTGGCCGCGGGTGAGGAAGAACTCGTCGCCGACGCGGCCGGGGTTCATCCGGGTGACGCCGAAGATTAGATCCCCCGCCCGCTCCGTCGGCCGGAACTCGGTCACGTCGTAGACGACCGGGTTGCCGGCGGTGAGGAGCGCGTCGAACGCCGCGGTGTCGGCATAGAGGCCGGCGAGGTCGCCGAGGCGCTTCTCGTACCGCCCGGTTCCGCCCGACATCGTGCCGGCCTCCGGGGATACGGTGCAGCTTGCGGGATCAGGGATGCGCATGGGAGGGAGCCTCGCAGTTTGGTAGTTTTCTTACTATCACGAGCGCGCCCGGCGTGCAACCGTCTCATTCACTGTGGCGTCGCGGTTGTGGGTGACGATATACCGTTGCTTCACAACTCATCGCGTTGTAAAAATACTACCGGGCGTTCGACGAATCGCCGCCCTCAGTTGCCAACAGACGGGAGGAGGCTTCCCAATGAAGATGACCGTGAAGCTCGCGCTTGCCGCAGCCGCGTCGACCGTTGCCCTGGGCGCGGCGCAGGCGTCGGCCTGCACGATCGGCGTGTCGATGAAGACGCTCGACGCGCCCTACTTCGCCGCCCAGGAGGTGGCCGCCAAGGCGCGCGCCGCCGAGATCGGCTGCGAGGTCATCACTGCCGACGCCGGCAACGACCTCAACAAGCAGGTCTCCGACATCGAGGACATGGTCGCCCGCGGCATCGAGGCCCTCGTGGTCAACCCGCGCGACAGCCAGGGCCTGGTCCCGGCGGTGAACGCCGCCTCGGCGCAGGGCGTCAAGGTCATCGTCATCGACTCGACCCTCGACCCGACCGCCGACTTCGTCACCCTCGTGCAGTCGTCGAACTCCCGGAACGGCATGCTCGTCGGTCGCTGGATCGCCGACCAGACCAAGGGCACACCGCTGAAGATCGCCCTCATCTCCGGCGACCAGGGCAACGAGGTCGGCCAAGAGCGGCGCCTCGGCGTGCTCGCCGGCATCCTCGAGGGCCAGCTGCAGAACACTGGCACCGCCGGCTACGAGATCGTCGGGCAGGGCTGGGGCCTCTGGACCAACGAGGGTGGCCTCAATGCCATGGAGGACATCCTCACCGCGCATCCCGACGTGAACGTCGTCCTCGGCGAGAACGACTCGATGGTGCTCGGCGCGCGCAACGCCCTGAAGGCGGCCGGCAAGACCGACGCGCTGCTCGTGGCGGCGGCGGACGGGCAGAAGGAGGCGCTCGAACTCATCAAGTCCGGCGAGTACGGCGCCACCGGCCTCAACGATCCGGCGCTCGTCGCGTCGACCGCGGTCGACCTCGCGAAGCAGGCGATCGACGGCGATCTCCCGGACGGGCTCAGCAAGATCACCTACACCGAGCCCGTGGCGATCACCAAGGAGAACGTCGACAAGTACTACAAGCCCGACGCCGTGTTCTGATCGGCCCCGGCGGGGGCACCGGCCCCCGCCTCTCCCTTCCCAATCCTTCAGAGGCGCTCCCCATGGCCGACGTGGTGCAGCTCACCGGCATCCGCAAATCCTTCGGCGGGATCCACGCCCTGAAGGGCGTGGACTTCGCCCTTCGCCCCGGCGAGGTGCATGCGCTCCTCGGCGAGAACGGCGCGGGAAAGTCCACGCTGATGCGCGTGCTCGGCGGCGAGCATGTGCCGAGCGCCGGCGAGATCCGCATCGACGGCACGCAGACCGTCTTCCACCGCCCGGTCGACGCCATGGCCCGGGGCATCGTCGTCATCCACCAGGAGATGGCACTCGCGCCCGACCTGAGCGTCGCCGAGAACATCTTCCTCGCCGAGCTGCCCGCACTGATCTCCTGGCCCGAGATGAAGCGCCGGGCCCGGGCGCTGATCGAGCGCCTCGGCTTCGACATCCAGCCGCAGGTAGTCGTCCGAGACCTGTCGGTCGCCCACCAGCAGGTGGTCGAGATCGCCAAGGCGCTCTCCAAGAACGCCCGGGTCATCGTCTTCGACGAGCCGACCGCCGTGCTGTCGGTGCAGGACGCCGAGCGGCTGCTCGCGATCATCCGCGACCTGCGGGCGCACGGGGTCGGCATCGTCTACATCTCGCATCGGCTCGACGAGGTCTTCCGCATCGCTGACCGGATGACGGTGATGAAGGACGGCAGCACGGTCGGCACTGTCGAAAGGGACGCCGTGACGATCGACGACGTCATCCGCATGATGGTCGGCCGCCCGCTCGACGCGCTCTTCGGCCAAGACGTGCCGCGCACCATCGGCGCGGAGCTGCTCAAGGTCGAGGGCCTCGGCCGCAGTACCGCGGTGCGCGACGTCTCGCTCGCGGTGCGCGCCGGCGAGATCGTCGGGCTCGGCGGCCTCGTGGGCGCCGGGCGCACCGAGCTCGTCCGGCTGATCTTCGGCGCCGACCGCCACGACGCCGGGCGCATCCTCATCGAAGGCCGCGACGTCCCTATCCGGCGGCCGGGCGACGGGGTGCGCGCCGGCATCGGCCTGGTGCCGGAGAGCCGCAAGGACCAGGGCGTCGTGCTCGACATGCCGATCCGCATCAACGCGACGATGGCGCGCCTCGGGCCGCTGGTCGGCGCCCTCGGCATCGTCCGCCGCGCCGCGGAGCGCGCCACCGTCGAGGAGCTGTCGCGCAAGCTGCGGATCAAGGCGGCGAGCCAGGAGGCGCCGGTCTCGAGCCTGTCGGGCGGCAACCAGCAGAAGGTCGTCCTCGCCAAGTGGTTCCACGCCGGCGGCAACGTCCTCCTCTTCGACGAGCCGACGCGCGGCGTCGACGTCGGCGCCAAGACCGAGATCTACTCGCTGATCCGCAGCCTCGCCGCCGAGGGCAAGGCGATCCTCGTCGTCTCCTCCGAGCATCACGAGCTCTTCGGGCTCTGCGACCGCATCCTGGTGATGCGCGAGGGCGCGGTGGTCGGCGAGCTGATGCCCGACGCCTATTCCGAGGAGAACCTCCTGAAGCTGGCGATGACCAGCGCAACACGCGCCGCCTGAGGGGAAGACGCCATGACCACCACCACCGACACGCCCGCCCGCCGCATCGACTACGCCGACCTGATGCACAAGTACGGGACCTTCGTGATCCTGATCGTGCTCCTGATCGTCGCGACCGCGATGTCGGACGTCTTCCTGACCCAGCGCAACCTGATGAACGTGCTCCGGCAGGTCTCGGGCACCGGCCTCATGTCGGTCGGCATGCTCTTCGTCATCCTCACCCGCGGCATCGACCTCTCGGTCGGCTCGGTCTCGGCGCTCGGCAGCGTCGCCTCGGCGATCCTCGTGCAGCAGATGGCGCCGGGCCTCGCGATCGGCGCGACGCTGCTCGTCGGCGCCGCCTGCGGCCTCGTCTCCGGCGTCCTCGTCGCCTACCTGAAGCTGCCGTCTTTCGTGACGACGCTGGCGCTGATGACGATCGCCCGCGGCGCGGCGCTGATCGCCTCGGCCGGCCAGCCGATCCGCATGGGCGAGGCCGGCGAGAGCATCACCGACTTCGGCACCGGCTTCGTCGCCGGCGTGCCCTATCCGGTCATCCTCATGATCGCGGTCTTCGTGCTCGCCGGTCTGGTGCTGACCCTCACCCGCTTCGGCCGGCTGGTGAAGGCGATCGGCTCCAACGAGGAGGCCGTGCGCCTGTCGGGCATCCCGGTGCCGCGCTACGAGGTCGCCGTCTACGTGATCTCGGGCGTGCTGGCGGCGGCGGCGGGCATCATCTCGAGCAGCCGCACCGGCATCGGCTCGGCGACGATCGGCGTCGGCGCCGAGCTCGACGCCATCGCCGCGGTGGTCATCGGCGGCGCCAGCCTGATGGGCGGCCGCGGCGGGGCGCTCAACACCTTTGTCGGTGTCTTCATCCTCGGGATCATCGCCAACCTCATGAACCTCGCGAACGTCCCCGGCTACCATCAGCAGGTGTTCATGGGCGTCATCATCATCGGGGCGATGCTGCTCCAGTACGGCACCGCGGCCTTCCGCCGCTGATCTCGGAGGATCCGCCCGTGTATCTCGAACGCTTCCGCCTCGACGGCCGCCTCGCCGTCGTCACCGGCGCCGCCCGCGGCATCGGGCGCGCCATCGCCGAGGCGCTCGCCGAGGCTGGCGCCACCGTGGTCGTGGCCGACATGAACGGCGCGGGCGCCGCCGCCGCCGCGGAGGGCCTCGTCGCCGCCGGCCATCGGGCGGAGGGCGTGGCGCTCGACGTGACCGACGCCGCCGCGGTCCAGGCGCTGGCCACCGACCTCGCCGCGCGGCACGGCCGGATCGACATCCTCGTCAACAACGCCGGCATCGCCATCTCCAACGAGCCGGCCGAGACGATGGCCGACGCGGTCTGGACCAAGGTCATCGACGTGAACCTCAACGGCCTCTTCTGGTGCTGCCGCGCCTTCGGCCGTGTCATGCTTGCCCAGGGCGCGGGCAGCATCGTCAACGTCGGCTCGATGTCGGGCTTCATCGTCAACCGCCCGCAGGAGCAGGCGAACTACAACGCCTCCAAGGCCGGGGTCCACCATCTCACCCGCTCGCTCGCCGCCGAGTGGGGCGCGCGCGGGGTGCGGGTCAACGCCGTGGCGCCGACCTACATCGCGACCGAACTGACCGCCTACGTCAACGAGGATCCGGAGATGCACCACTACTGGGTCGGCGGCACGCCGATGGGGCGCATGGGCCGCACCGATGAGATCGCCGCCGTCGTCCTCTTCCTCGCGGGCGATGCGGCGAGCCTGATGACCGGATCGATCGTGCTGGCGGACGGTGGCTATGTCTGCTGGTGAGCCGAGCCTCCGCGGGGTCCGCTTCCCCGGCCGCTACCTGCAGGGTCCCGGCGCGCTCGCCCGGCTCGGGGCGGAGGCGGCGGGCTTCGCGCCCCGCGCGCTGGTGCTGGTGGACGGCGGCGTGCACGACCTGATCGCCGCCGACCTCGCCGACGCGCTCGGCGAGGTCGATGCCTCGGTGCTGCGCCATGCCGGCGAATGCAGCGAGCAGGCCATCGCCGACGCGGCGGCGGCGGCCCGCGGCCACGGCGCCGGCGTGCTCGTCGGGGTCGGCGGCGGCAAGGCGCTCGACACCGCCAAGGGCGCGGCGCAGGACGCCGGGGTGCCGGTCATCGTCGTCCCGACCATCGCCGCCTCCGACGCGCCGTGCAGCGCCCTCGCCGTCGTCTACCGCGAGGACGGGACGGTGGCCTACGACCGCTTCCTGCCCCGGAACCCCGACCTCGTCCTGGCCGACACGCAGCTGATCGCCAGCGCCCCGGCGCGCTTCCTGGCCGCCGGCATCGGCGACGCACTCGCCACCTTCTACGAGGCCGACGCCTGCCGGCGCAGCGGAGCGGCCAACTGCCTCGGGATGCCCGGCCTGCCGCTCGCCTTCGAGATCGCCCGCTTCTGCCGCGACACGATCTTCGCCCACGGCGCCGCCGCGCTCGCCGAATGCGACGCCGGCACCGCCGGACCGGCGATCGAGCGCGTCGTCGAGGCGAACATCCTGCTTTCGGGGCTCGGCTTCGAGTCCGGGGGCGTGGCGGCCGCCCATGCCGTCCACCACGGGCTGACCGAGCTCGACGCGGTCCATGGCCGGCTGCACGGCGAGAAGGTGGCGATCGGCGTGCTCGCCGGCCTCCTCCTCCAAGGCGACGAGGCGGAGTTCGCCCGGGCCCGGGCCTTCTGCGCCGAGGTCCGGCTGCCGACCCGGCTCGCGGACATCGGCCTGACGGCGCCGACCGACGCCGACCTCTCCCGCGTCGCGGAGCGCGCCTGCCGTCCGGGGGAGATCATCCACAACGAACCGATGCCCGTCACCCCGGCGATGGTGGTCGCAGCGCTCGAGCGGCTGCGGTGAAGGCGGTGGCTTCCTTCGGTAGGACCGCTCCCGATGCGTGACCTCTATCTCGCCATCGACGTCGGCACCGGCAGCCTCCGCGCGGCCCTCGTCGACCGCAAGGGGACGATCCTCGCCATCGCCAGCCGCGAGCACGAGCAGATCGTGCCGCAGTTCGGCTGGTCGGAGCAGCGCCCCGCCGACTGGTGGGCCGGCACGGTGGAGGCGATCCGCGAGGTGCTGACCCGGGTCGAGGACGCGCCGGCCCGCGTCGCCGCGCTCTGCGCCTGCGGCCAGATGCACGGCACGGTGCTGATCGACGACGACGGCCAGCTCGCCCGGGAGGCGGCGCCGCTCTGGAACGACAAGCGCACGCTCGCCGACGTCGAGGCCTTCGCGACCCTGCACGGGCCCGACGAATACCTGGCGCGCACGGCGAACCCGCCGAGCCCGGCCTGGCCCGCCTTCAAGCTGCGCTGGATCGCCGAGCACGATCCGGCCGCGCTGGCGGCCGCGCGCACGGTGCTGATGCCGAAGGACTGGATCAACTTCAAGCTGACCGGGGTCCGCGCCCAGGATCCGACGGAAGCCTCGATGAGCTTCCTGATGGACGCGGCGACCGGCGACTGGTCCGATGCGCTCCTCGCGCTGACCGGCGTCCCGCGCGCGCTCCTCGCGCCGCTGCGCGACCCGGTCGACGTGCTGGGGGGTCTCACCCCGCACGCCGCCGCGCGGCTCGGCCTCGACCCCGGGCTGCCCGTCCTCGTCGGCGCCGGCGACTATCCGGTCGCGCTGCTCGGCTCCGGGGTGATGGCGCCGGGCATGGCCTCCGACGTCACCGGCACCTCGACGATCGTGACCCTGCTCCACGCGGCGCCGGTCATCGACCCGGAGGTCTCGAACGTCGCGACCGTGGAAGGGAACTGGGGCAGCCTGACGCTGCTCGACGCCGGCGGCGATGCCGTGCGCTGGGCGCGGCGCGCCTTCCACGAGAACCGCCGCAGCTACGCCGAGGTCTCGGCCGCGGCCGAGCGGGCCGGGGCGGGCTCCGGCAACCTCTTCTTCCTGCCCTACCTCTCGGGCGAGCGCTTCGGCGACCACCGCAACTCGCGGGCGCAGTTCTTCGGGCTGAGCGCCGCCCACGGCCTGCCCGAGCTGCACCGCGCGGTGCTCGAGGGCGTCGCCTTCTCGGTCCGGCAGCGGCTCGGGGCGCTCCAGGCCGACGGCCGGCGGCCCGAGCGCTTCGTCGCGGCGAGCGGCGGGGCCAAGTCCCGGCTCTGGCTCCGGATCAAGGCCAGCATGTACCGCGTCCCCTACCTCGTCCCGACCGAGCTCGAATGCGGCGTCGTCGGCGCGGCCGCGATGATGGCGGTCGCCGTCGGCGACGCGCCCGGCCTCGCCGAGGCCGTGGACCGGATGGTGAGCTTCGAGCAGGAAATTCCGCCCGACCCCGCATGGGCCGACCGCTACGACCGGATGATGCTGGTCTACGAACGCCTCTACGCGGCGGCCCAGCCGTTCTACGACGACCTGGACGCGCTCGCATGAGGGCGGTGCTCTGGGATCTCGACGGCACGCTCGTCGACAGCGAGCCGGCGCACGCCCTCGCCTTCGACGCCGCGCTCGAGGAGCTCGGCCTCGCGGTTCCGCCGGACTTCCATGTCCGCCTCCTCGGCGCCAGCGAGGACCGCGTCCACGCCGCGCTCGTCGCCGAGACCGCCGCCGCGATCGATCGGGCCGCCTGGCGCGCGGTGAAATGGCGGCACTACCGCGCCCAGCGGATCGTCCGGCTTCCCGCCGCCGACCTGCTGCCGCCGCTCGCCGGTGCCGGCATCGGCCTCGCCCTGGTCTCGAACTCCACCCGCACCGAGGTCGACCACAACCTCGCCGTGGCCGGCCTCGCCGGGTTCTTCGCCATCACCGTCAGCCGCGACGACGTGCGCCGGGGAAAGCCCGATCCGGAGCCTTACCTCGCGGCCGCCGCCCGCCTGGGCCTCGACCCGGGCGACTGCCTCGTCGTCGAGGACAGCCCGACGGGCGCGGCCGCCGGGGTCGCCGCCGGCATGACCACGGTCTTCCACCCGCAGGACCCGGCGCTCGCGCCCCCCGCCGGGGCCGTCGCCGCCGGCCCGGGCGGCCTGGCGGCGCTGTTCGACCGGCTCGGCCTGCCGGTGCGGAAACCCTGCGAGAAGGCCCTCGCACCTTAGGAAGGGCCGAACGTTCGTCCGCCGACGGACGCTCGACCGAGACGAAGACGGCAATATCGGAGGAAGAACGGCATGGGATACCAGGAGGTCTTCGGCAAGGCATTCGCCGGCAAGACCGTGTGGCTGTCGGGCGGCACCAGCGGAATCGGGCTCGCGCTGGCGAAGGGCTTCGCCGATTGCGGCGCCGACGTCATCGCCGCCGGCAGCTCGGAGGGGCGGCTCGCGAACGCCCGCGCCAACGAACGGCCGAACCTGTCCTTCGAGCGGCTCGACGTGCGGGACCAGGACGCGGTGCAGGCGCGGTTCCAGAAGCTCGGCGCGCTGGACGTGCTGGTCAACTGCCAGGGCGTCGCGCGGCCCGACGACGAATGGCAGGAGGAGACCTTCCTCACCGTCATGGACATCAACCTCAACAGCGCGATGCGCCTCGCCCGCGCGGCCTATCCCGGCCTGAGGGCGCGGCGCGGCAGCATTGTCAACGTCGCCTCGATGCTGTCCTACTTGGCCGACCCGTCGGTGCCGGCCTACACCGCCTCGAAGACCGGCATCGTCGGGCTGACCCGGGCGCTGGCGCACCAGTGGGGCGCCGACGGCATCCGGGTCAACGCGATCGCGCCCGGCTATCACAAGACCGACATGACCAAGCCGCTGTGGTCCGACCCGCCGGCGGCCGAGAAGATCGCCCAGCGGTCGGCGGCCAAGCGCTGGGGCACGGCGGAGGACCTCGTCGGGCCGGTGCTCTTCCTGGCCTCCGACGCGGCCGAGTTCGTCACCGGCACGGTCCTGCCCGTCGACGGCGGCTATCATACCGGCTCCGGGTGATCGCCTCGTGTCCAGCCTCTCGCAAGCGGCGCCAATATCTCCCGCCGTGCGCAAGCACGGCGTGCGCCTGCCCCCCGGCCTACGATATTCACACATCTCGGCTGGGGCGGCGGATCCGAGCGAAAAAGCCCTTTGTTTTCGGAGGTCGCTCCCGCCCCGGCAAACGCGCTCGCACCACCCGCCGAGCTGATAACCCATCGTTTTCAATCAATCTCGGCGCGCCCGGAAAGAAGTGTGAATCCCATAGGCCTGCCCCCCGGCAGGCGCACTGCGACGTTTCCGCCTGGAATTGCGGCCTCACCGAAGGTGCGCCCGCCCAGGCAGGCGCACGCCGTGCCTCGTCACCGTCACAAGGCGCGAGAGCCGAGGCAATCACCCGGAAAGCGTATCACACCGGGTGACGTTCCTCGGACTTCAGCAGAAACCGCGGCCGGGGCGAGGCGCCGCCCGCGCACGACCCGGTGTCGTCGCGCGCCAGCCAATCATGGAGACGGATGTGTTCGACAAGACCTTCGCTGCATCTCTGCTATCCTCCTCCCGCGCGGGCGACCTCGTGGCGAAGAGCGGCGTGTCAGCTGGAAGCGCTGCCGGGCAGCCCATGGAGACCTTGCCGGGTGCCCCATGGACGGCGAGAAGCTTCACCTACACCCTGACCGATGCGCTCGGCACCACGCTGGCCTCGGGCATCGAGACCATGTCGGACGGATCGGCCGCGATCACCGTCCCCTCGAGCGTCACCGCCACGGCCGCTCCGGGCCCGATGACGCTCACCGTCACCTCGGTCAGCGCCAGCGTCACTGCCGCGACGCCGGCCTATCTCTTCACCCTCGGCGTGTTCACCGGCGAAGGCAGCGGCGCGCCGTCGAGCATCATCGACTCGAACACCCTGGCCGTCGCCGGCCTGCCGCCGTCCGGCGCCACCGCGACCGCCGGCGCGGGCGCCGAGCTCCTGGTGAATGGCGTCGCCTCGGGCGCAAGCGCCACCGTCCACAGCGGCGACACCGTCGCGCTCCGCGCCACGCTCGGCGCGAACGAGCTGGAGGCCAGGACGTTCACCCTGTCGCTCGGGCACGCGGTGCGCATCTGGAACACGATGACGACAGCGGCGCCCGCTGCCAGCTTCACGGTAGAGGCGATCGGCCCGGATTATGCCGGCCCGGTCTTCACCGTCTCGAACCTGCCGGACGGCGCGCCGATCGTCTACACACTCCGCGATGCCACGAACGTCGTCCGCATGACTGGAGCTGCCGCGACCACCCGACCACCGGCACGACAATCTCCGCGAGCGCCGGCACCTTCACCCATGGCTCCCCCGGCGAGTTCACCCTCACGCTCTCAAGCGGCGCCGAGCAGATCTATCCGTCGAACGGATGCGCCTGGCGACGGCCGGCGCCTTCGCCGCGCTCGTCAACCAGACGCTGTCGACGACGGTCACCTCCAACCCGATCTACCTCGCGGGCCTGCCGGGCTCGGGCACAGCGATCACCGTCGGCGGCACCGGCGGCGCGACGCTGCTCGTCAACGACACGGTGCGCGCGTCCGGCTACACCGTGGTCAACGGCGACAAGGTCCAGCTGCAGCTGACCACGCCGGCGACGACGCTGACCACGGTCGAGCCGAGCGTCACCTTCACCGGCCAGACCCGGTCCTGGTCGGTCGGGACAATGGCGGCAACGCTGCCGGGCTACGCGCTGACCGTGTCGTTCAACTACAATGTCGTCGGCCAGGACCATGGCGGCGCGATCTTCACCATCCACTCGTCGGCCAGCCAGAGCGTGAGCTACAGCCTCTACGCCAGCGGCGTGCTGGTGAAGACCGGAACCGTCACCGGCGTCTCCACGAGCGGCAAGACCGTCGTCACCGGCTCGGGCAGCGGCGGCACCGGCATGAACCTCCCCGGGGGCGGCGTCTCGAGTCTCGGCTTCGGACCGCTGACGGTCCACGTCTCGACGGTGCGCTCCGGCACCACCGTCGAGACAACCGCTACCGCGCCGATGTACATCATCGGCTACAGCGGCATCTACAACTTTGCCGGCAGACCGTGCCGGCCCTGACCTGGGCCCAGTCGAACACCCTGACGTTCGCCGGCCTTCCGGCGACGGGCCTGCCGATGACCCGGTCCGACTCCTCGGTCTGCCGGCTCTTCGTCAACGGCGTCGAGCGCCTCGACAATCCGGTGATGATCGATGGCGACGATGAGGTCTACTACATCGGCCAAGCCCAGGGGACGGTCGGCGCCACCCGGTCCTGCCAGCTCAGCTACCAGAATTGGAGCGCGACCTTCAACGTCGTCGCCAACTGACTACCGCTCCACTCGACCGGGCCGGAGACAGCGGCGGCGCCTCTTGGGGCGACATCTTCACGACCGGAGTTCTCGGACCGGACCGGTTTGCTCCCTGCGCCCTGGTGTCGAGAAATGCGGAATACTGCGGCTGCCCGCCCGGCGGGCACAGGGAAGGATGAGCTGCGCGGCAGGTAGATTGCCGCGTCGACGCAGCGCGTCGCCGCCGGTTCACGCCTATTACCTTGCCGATCAAACCCGAAACTTCAGAAACTGAACCGAACACTACTCCGATTCTTTGAGCGCGCTCACACCCGGGACTACATCTCCTGTTTCGACACTGGAAACAACGAGGTTCAATCGTGGTGGCGCAACTTCCCCAGACCCGCATGATCGGCGCCTTCGGCGATCCGACGATCGACAGCCTCCTCTTCAACGAGGTGTGAGGCCAGCCGGTGTTGACCTACGGCTTCACGAGCTCGATCCGGGACTATGCCGACTCGCGCCGCGATCTGATGGCCACGTCCTCGAGCGAGGTCAATGCCGCGCAGAAGAACGCCATCGCCCGGATCCTCGATGCCGACAGCCCGCGGACTCCTGCGGCGGCCGCCGGCTTCAGCGTCGAGGGGTTCACCGATCTCGAGTTCAGGCAGGTCGCGGGAGCCAACGCGATCATGCGCTTCGGGAACACGCCGGTTCAGAACGGCGTCCCCAACGCCTGGGGGTCGGGGCCGAGCGCGGAACTCGCTGCGGGCGGCGACGTCTTCTTCGCCGGCATCGGCGAGCGGCCCATGATCGGGAACTTCCACTACTACGCGACGATTCACGAGACCGGGCATGCGCTCGGCCTCTCCCATACCTTCGGCATTTTCGGCAAGTCGAGCTTCCCGGCGGACCTCGACGGCTCCGAGTACACCGTGATGTCCTACAACTCTCTCGCCGGCAACGTCGAGAGCAATGCCGTCCTGACCTACGGACGGAGCGCGCTGGCGAGCTCCTTTCCGCAGAGCTGGATGATGCTCGACATCCAGGCGCTGCAGAAGGCCTACGGCGCCGACTTCGAGACCAACGCCGGCAACACCGTCTACAAGTGGACCCCGGACTCCGGCGCGACCCTGGTCGACGGCGCGGCGGGGATCACGCCGGGCTGGAACAAGATCTTCGCGACGATCTGGGATGGCGGCGCCACCGACACCTACGATCTTTCCGCCTATACGACCGGAGTCTCGATAGTCTCGATCGACCTCAACCCCGGCGCGGCCAGCCGCTTCTCGCTGGCGCAGACCGCGGTGCTCGACCCGACCCTGGGAGAGAGGGGCCTCGCCAAGGGCAACATCTACAACGCGCTGCTCCATGAGGGCGATCAGCGGTCGCTGATCGAGAATGCGCTCGGCGGCTCCGGTCACGATCTGATCTCCGGCAACGTCGGCGCAAACGATCTGCGCGGTGGCGCCGGGAACGACACGATCACCGGCGGCGCCGGCAACGACCTCCTGCGTGGCGCCAGCGGAAATGATCGGCTCTCCGGCGGAGCCAACAACGACCGACTGTTCGGCGACGCCGGACATGACCAGCTCGAAGGCGGCGCGGGAGCCGATGTCCTGACCGGTGGCGCGGGATGCGACACCTTCGTGTTCCGGGCGCCGTCCCACACGTCAGTCGCGGCACACGACATCATCACCGACTTCACCAAGGGACCGGATTCACCTGTCGCTGATGGACGCCAACAGCAAGCTCGCTGGCGACCAGGCGTTCGTCTTCCTCGACGGGGCCAAGGCGGCTTCGAAGGCCGGATCCCTCTACTACACGCAGGAGACCGGGAGGATCTGGGGCGACATCGATGGCGACAACAAGGCGGACTTCGTCAGCAAGATCGCGGCGGGCATTGATCTCGACGCGGGCGCTTTCCTGCTCTGATCGCCTGAGCTCCTGCGGCGACCGCCCGTCCGATGGGCGGCTCGCCATTTGGGGGCGCCTCGGTCCTGCCGGACGTCGACTTCTCCGTGTGCCTGCACGCCTCAAGTCCCCGGAGGGACTGTTGATCGTCTCGCGCGGATGTGCAACGGCGGCGTGGACACTCGGTTAGCGGCAAGCGACCGTCCCGCGGCCGATCATCTGGTGGCCGGTCCTCCTTCGATTGTCGCGATGGCCGCGTGGATCTCGCGTGCGCGTTTGCGGACGTCCTGCAGGTCGACAAGCGCCTCTGCGAGTTGCTGCTCGACACACGTTATGATTGCCGCGCGATGGGTGGCGAGCGTCTCATCGAACAATAAGGCGGGCACGTCGGCATGGATTCCGCGCTTCGACAGGATTGCGCGGCTGCCGGCCCGCCGGAGCGCCCATCGCACGGTGTCTGCGGGAAGCTCCTCGATCAGTTCGATGTAGAGGACCTCCGCACCCCGTAGGAAGACCTGGTGGACCTCCCAGTCCAAGCAGCTGCGCCGGAACCAAATGATGTCGTGTGCCGACAGCACCATCGTCATGACCGGAACCCTCCGCGCAGCTCCGCCAGATTGTCGGCGGCGAGGCGCCGGCGGGTCGCCGCCTCCAACCGTCGCTCGTGCGCCGTCAGGTCGCGGCGACGCGCCGCCTCGCCCATGAGCGCGTCGGCACGTGCCACCTGGACCTCGGCAAGATCGAGCGACCGCCGACCCGACCCGATCGCGGCGATCCGTTGGTCCAGCTCTGCATCCGCCGTCAGCAGCGCGCCGAGACGCGTCCAGTGCCAGGCGAGCCTGGCGCGCCAGCTTGCGTCGCGTGGCGCCTGGCGCGTCTGCCGGAGCTCGCGGAGGCACTGTGCGCAATGAGTGGCAAACGCCGCCTCGTGCCCGTCGTGCTCCTTGTCGTCGGGGCCCGGGCTTCTGTTCGCTTTGCTGCATCGTGTTCCTCGCCTCGAGACGACGATCCGGCCGTCGTCAAGAGGCTATGACCGTGAATTCGACGGGTCATGGAAGATGGTCTCCCGTGTCGCGACACCCCATTGGCGCGCGTCAAGGATCGGGCAGCCCCGAGTGTGGCCGTCCGCCGTTGTCGGCCACGCCAGCGACTTCGGCCTCATCCGAGGTCGTGGCCCTCCGAGCGGAGCTCCCCGCGGATCTTCAGCGATACATGCGCCGACACGAAGTTGACCTGCGGCAGCGCGGTGACGTCTATTTTCCGGGCGCAACGCGCGATGGCCCACCATGGCGAGCCATACCGCGGCAGACCGACGCCGAGCCAAGCGACGCTTGGCGTGGTGACCGGGTACAGGACTGCTGGCAGCTTGCCGCCGGTGGTCGCGCCCGGAGCCAGCACGTAGCCGCGCCCCAGCACCGCCGCGACAGCGGCCCCGTCAGATCCGCCTCGCGCAACCGCAGCAGCGACCAGGAGCAGCCGGTAGGGCTCGACGATCTCGGGATCGACATCAACCGAGCGCAGGACGCCGGCCGGGCCGAAGCCAGCCAGTGCATATGCGGCGCGCAGAGCCGCCGTATACGCTCGACACCTGCTCGGCGCCGGAACTCGGTGCGTCATTCCGGAGTGCGTCATGCTGGGAAATCCGCCGGTAAGAGCCGGCGCGCGACCAGAAGTATCTCCCGCAACCTGCCATTCACGGCCATTGCGACCTCCTCGTCGAGACCGGGCACGCCCGCCCGGTCCTTGTTCAGCTGAGCGATGAGATCCCGGATCCTCGCGACGATCGCCGACCGATGCGTCGCGACCACTCGCCCGAAGAGCTCTGGTGTGATGCCGGACTCGAAACGATTACCCGCCGGGCCATCGAACGAGGGCGGATGCAACTTGGGAAAGCGCGTGAGGCGCACCGTGTCCCTGATCTGCATGAGCTCCCAGAGGTTTTGCTGGGGCGAATGGTCCCGGAGGGAGACGAAGACCCTGTCGTGGTGTAGACCGACGTGACGGACGCGCATGCGCGCGTGCTCGATCGAGAATCGCAAGACCTCATGAGCGCTCAACGTCGGGCGCGCGCTGAAATCGGACATCGGTACCTCCCCTTCACGGCGCGCCGCGATGGCGCGCAGGTCAAGGAGGGTCCACCTCACGCCCGAGATTGGCCGGCACGCGCCGCGGCGAAGCAGATTTCCGGTGGCGACAACGCCAGCCATCATCGCTCTCCCAAGGAAGCTGGACCTCTGCAGCCCTATCCGCCCGGGTCGGCCGGGTAGTCGCTCTCGAGCAGTCTGTAGACGGCTTCGTTGAGCAGAGCGGTCAGGTCGGGAAAGAGCCCGAGCGCGATCATCTCGCGCGCGCCGTGCTCGAGCGGCGGGGCCAGGATCCCGGCGGCGGGGTCGGCCGCCACGGCCGCCAGAGCCTCGGATCGCATTCCTTCGTGCGTGTCGCCGGCCGGAATCGCCGCCGAGCCGGAATGTCCGGATGGACCGGACATGGATTCGACGCGCTCGACCGTGGCGGGCGCCTGCTCGGCGAGATCTACCGCGGTGGTGGTGGGCCGAGACGGCTCCGAAACAGAGGGGACAAGCGTGCCGAGCACCGGCGCCGGAGGCGCGGTCGTCGCCGCAGCCGCGCAAGCACCCGACGCAGCCACGGCGTCCGTCAGCGGTGGCAGCACCGCGGTGGTGGGCGCCTCGGCGTCGACGAGATCGGCGACGGGCACGGTGGTGGCGAGCGTGGCCGGGACGGGCTCGGCGGTCGTATCCTTCGTGATGGGGCTACGGCGCGGCCTCTTCTTGTGCATCCGGACCTCCGCGGCGCTCTCCGGGCGGTTCGGGCCGCTATTGTTGATCTCGCCGGCGACGACGAGATGGCCGGCGGCGAGGGTCTCCGTTTGCTCCACCGTCGGCATCGGCTCCTTCTCGACACCGGGCCGCGTGGCGGGGATCGGCAGTCCCAGGAGCGCGGCGGCGGCCGCGGCCACCCTCGCCTCGAGGTCGCGCACCTGCAACTCGAGCGTCGACATGCGCTCGAGAGCCGTCTCGAGCTCGTGTGCCATCGGTGCGAGCGATATGGCGATCTCGTCGCGGACCGCATCGCCGAGATCGGCAAGAGGTGCCAGCACGCGGTCGAGCCGCGAGGCGGCGGCGGTCGGGCAGACATCGGGGCGGCGAGGGTCGACGGGGCTCGTGGCGATGCTCATGACGGTCTCCTTTCCTGGGGAGGAGATCGTCCCGTTGGATGCAGGGGATCCTGTTCAGGGGGATGGTTCGCCCGCTGCCTCGGCGCGCAGCGCCACGACGGAACAACAGTTTTTATGCGGCCCTTCCGCAGACCAGGGGCGAGGTGGCATGAATGGGAGGTTCTGTCCGAGACCGCCCGCGAGATCGTGTCGATCCGTCGCGAGATCCGGACGATCATCGAACTCCTGGCGCGGATCGATGATCTGGTCGCTGCGCAGCGGGACGTGGGCGAGCTCCTGAACTGATGGAGGCTTCTCCGCGGCGCCAGCGACGGACAGGCCTCCTCGTTCCTTGCCTCGCGGACCGCGTCGACCGGTCGGCGGGCAGCCTATCCTGCGACGGCAGTATCCAGCGCCCTCACGGCCTCGACGTGGTTCCCATGCTGACACGCGATCTCGGTCAGATCACCGGGCGAATGTGAACGGTGTCGGCCGGGATAGCGTGGATGAAATCGCGCAGCTCCTCGATCTGCCACTCGCGCAAGCCGTAGTTGGTCTCGCTGACGTCGTTCAGGGCATGGCCCAGGAGGACGACGCGCGCTGCATAGTCCACCTTGGCGGACTTCATGCTCTGGTAGAAATCCTTCCGGATCGAGTGGAAATCCTTGCCGGGCTCGTAGATCCTCTCGGACACCCGCCAGTTATGGTAGAGCTTCGAGAAGGCCGAGGCGAAGGTGCCGTCGAGGCCGCGCTCGACGTTGAAGACCCAGCGGGCGCCTTCCCGGCGCTTGCGCTCGACGAGGCGCAGCAGACCGAGGCGGATCAGCTCGGGGTGGACCGGGACTTTCCGGGCGGCGTGGATCGACTTCAGAAACTGGTCGGCGCTCGCCCGGATGTGGATGACCGCAACGCCGTCCTCCTCGTCGAAATCCTTCGGCTTCAGCTGCAGGCCCTCCTGCATTCGCAGGCCGGCATAGCGCGCCAGCAGCGGCTCCCAAAACAGCGGGTCGTCCGCGTCGGCCGGGCCGGCCGTGAAGATCGGGCGGGAGAAGAGGGCGGCGCGCCCTTCCGCGCCGAGGGGCAGGCGCTGTGGCCCGGCTTCGGCCTTCAGCTGGTTGAAGTACTTCTTCGTCCAGATCGCCTCCTTCATCGGATGCTCGCCCGCCTTGGCGAGACGGAAGACGGTCTTCACGACGCCCGCCACATAGCACTGGTGCTTGTACTGGGTCCCCGCCGACAGCCGCTGCTCGCGTGCGGCGGCGCAGGCGACGAGAAACTGCTCGTCGGACCAGGCCTCGGCCTCGGCTTGCCGCTCGGCCTCGAGCAGCCTGGCCTCTTCCTTGTCGTTCGCCATCGCGATGAGCTCGCTCATCGGCGCCGTCAGGGCGGCGCTCTTTCCCCAGTTCTCCGGGACGCTCCCAAGTGCCTCGACGAAGTCCCGGCAGTCGGCGAGGCTCATGTCGCGCACCCGGGTCTGCCTGCCGAAGAAGGACAGGGCGAGCGTGCCCGCGGCGTCGAAGCCCCGCGCCGAGTTCCGCATCCAGCTCGCGTCGGTGCCTCCCTTGGAGGAGATGTCCCGCGTCAGCGCGAAGCCTTCCTCGAGCGTGAGATCGAGATACTGCGCGGGGGTGAGCCGCCGCAGGCGGTC